>JAFYLO010000018.1 GCA_017557045.1 Bacteroidaceae bacterium
CCCTACGCCGTAGCACGCTACCACAACGTAACACCCTGGTCCGACGAACACTTTGCTGTGCTCCGTCCCTACATGGAGAAACTCGCTTCGGCAGGACAGAAGGCCATCACCGCCACCCTCATCAACAAACCCTGGAACGGACAGACCGAGGATCCCTTCGGCAGCATGGTAACATGGATTAAGCTCGCCGACGGCCGTTGGATATACGACTTCACCATCTTCGACCGTTGGGTGGAATTTATGGACGACTGCGGCATCAGCCAAGAGATTACCTGTTTCTCTATGATACCGTGGCGCCTCTCATTCCGCTACTACGACCAGGCAACCGACAGCCACAAGGAGATAAAATGCGCTCCCGGACAGAAGGAGTACACCGAGTTCTGGGGAGGAATGTTGAAGGAATTCCGCGCCCACCTTGTAGAGAAAGGCTGGCTCGACCGCACATTCATCTCAATGGACGAGCGCAGCATGAAGCAGATGCAGGCAGCCATCAAGGTTATACACGACTATGCTCCCGGCCTTAAAATATCACTCGCCGGATACTACCACCCCGAAATCGAAAAAGACCTTTGGGACTACAGCGTAAACAACAACGGCGGCAAGGAGTTCCCCGAAGGAGTAGTTGAGCGTCGCCGCAGCGAAGGCAAGAAATCGACCTATTACACCTGCTGCTCGGCCGAATACCCTAACGTATTCACATTCACCGATCCCGCCGACTGCGAATATGTAGCTCTCCACAGCCTCAAGATTGATGTCGACGGCTATCTGCGCTGGGCATACAACAGCTGGACGATAGACCCCAACAAGGACAGCCGTTTCCGCTCATGGCCCTCAGGCGACACATACATCATCTACCCCGACAACACAAGTTCCATCCGTTGGGAGCGCCTTGTGCAGGGCATCGAGTCATTCGAAAAATGGCAGATAATGATGGTAGACGCAAAGGCAAAGAACGACAAAGGCATGCAGCGTCGCCTGAACAAACTGCTCGAAATACTCGACATAAACAAGATTGCCAACGAGAGCGAAAGAATGACAGAGGAGTTCCGCAACGGACTCAACAAGCTATCAGCATCAAAGAAGTATTAACCATATAAATCTCACAACAATGATCAGACTAAACGTATTCATCACAGTAAGCAGCGAGAATCGCGCAAAATACCTCGAAATAGCAAAAGAACTTGTAGCAGCATCGCAGAAAGATGCCGGCTGCATAGCATACGACATTTTCGAAAGCGGCACACGCCCCGAAGTACTCATGTTCTGCGAAACATGGACCGACCAGGCAGCCCTCGACGCACACGAAGCAGCACCCCACTTCACCACCCTCGTTCCCAAGCTTTCTGAACTTGGACAGATGAAAATCGAGCGCTTCGAATTCTAAGGAACAATTATCAACAGAGAGAGAGTGCGAAGCCCTTTTCGTACTCTCTCTTTAAGTATAACACATAAAGCACCAATGGACCAGCCAAAAATAGAGCGCCTGCTTCGACTGATGAAACTGCTGACACTCCCCGTCAACTACACAGTAGACGAAATTGCCGACAGACTGGAAATGTCGCGCCGCACCGTCTACCGATACATCGACACCCTCAAAGGGGCAGGCTTTGCCGTTGCACGCATAGGCAACAGTTTCCATATGCTTAAAGAGGACAGCCGCTTCAACGACATAGAACAGTTGGTACACTTCAGCGAAGAGGAGAGCTACATGGTCAACGCCCTGCTCGATGCACTTGACGACACCAATATGCTGAAACAGAACCTCAAAAGGAAACTCGCCTCGGTCTACAACTCCACCTCACTCGCCGACTGTGTTGTAAAAAAAGAGAACGTGGCAAACACGCACGAACTTATCCGCGCCATAGAAGAGCAGCAACAGGTAGTGCTCCGCAACTACGCATCATCTAACAGCGGCGATGTAAGAGACAGAGTTGTCGAACCCTTCGCCTTCACCACAAACTACATACAAGTATGGTGCTACGAGCCTGAAAGCGGGATGAACAAACAGTTCCGCATCTCACGCATAGGAGCCGTCGAAACGTGCAAAGAAAAATGGCAACACAGCGACAAACATCGTAGCGAAAAGAGCGACATATTCAGAACCGGCGGCACAGAAGGTACAAATCTAAAACTCAAGCTGGGAGTGATGGCAAAGAACCTCCTGCTCGAAGAGTACCCGCTGGCCGAGCGCGACCTCACACAGATTGACGGCGAACATTGGCTGCTCGACACCATCATCTACCGCCCTGCAGGAGCAGGCCGTTTCATCATCGGTCTTGCAAACGACATTGAGATTATAGAAGGAGAGAAGGTAAAAGAATATCTGAGAGATTTTACAAAGAAACACTTAGGGGCTCACCTGCAAAGTCTGGGGGAGTAATATAAAAATACTATCTTTGCATATTAAAAAATAATACTATGCAGGACGAAAAAATATTATTGAAACTTGCTCGTTTGATATTACCATCAGGTTTTATTGAGAACTTTAAGATAACGGGCATAACCAGTGGTGCCAATGATGTCGAAATATCACTTGACGAGTTTGACAATCTCCCAGAAGAACGTCTAGGGCACAAGGTGGAATCCAAAGGATTTCTTGATGCAGTAACCGTACGCGACTTTCCCCTTCGCGACAAGCGTGTGAATTTTAAGGTTCGTCGCCGCAAATGGTACGATTGTACCACCTCCGAATACTTCACTAACAGTTATGACGCAGTTTATAAAGGTACCCGCTATTCCAAGGAATTTGCGGCTTTTTTAAAAGCATTACCTAGAGACATATCCCCAATCGGCCCGTTCGCTTGAAGCATTCTGCCATATAAGTGGTGATGAGATAGAGCGTTCCTATAAACACCATTTGAGCGACTACGACTCATGGAACGCCAAGGATCATGCCGAGAAGTGGCTGTTATTCGGAAAGAATATAGGTCAGAGGCTATGTATAGATGAAACGTCAATGAGCAACGGAGAGCTATATACGATAATAACAAACCCTGAAGCGCGAGGTAAAAAAAGGTTCTCTTGTTGCAATAATAGAAGGCATTAAATCTGACGATATTATCAATATTGTCAATAAGATACCCGAACGACATCGGCGATTGGTGAAAGAAGTTACACTTGACATGTCTAACAGCATGAGCAGGATAGTCACAAATTGTTTTCCCGCAGCCATAAAGACAATAGACCGTTTCCACCTTCAGAAAGAAGCTTGCGAAGCGGTGCAGGAATTGCGCATTAAACATCGCTGGAATGCAATACAGGAGGAAACCGATGCTAAAGAAGAATCGAAATGGAATAGTAAAGAGTACCATCCCTTTGTCTTTCCAAATGGTGATACGAAAAAGCAATTACTTGCGCGCAGCAGATACCTACTCTTCAAGTCGTCGGAGAAATGGAGTAAATCGCAAAAGGAACGAGCCGAAATACTATTCGCCCAATATCCCGACTTGAAAGAAGCATACTCGCTCACACACTCACTCAGAATGATTTTTTCGCGCAGAGTGACCAAAAACGAAGCCAGACTGTTGCTGGCTCGTTGGTATGATAAAGTTGATAACAGCCGTCTTGTAGCATTCAATACTATTGCAGGAACAATATATGAACATTACGAGGAGATTCTTAACTTCTTTGTCAACCGCTCCACCAATGCTTTTGCGGAAAGTTTCAATGCAAAGATTAAAGCATTCAGAGCACAATTAAGAGGTGTAACCGATTTAAAATTTTTCTTATACAGATTGACGAAACTTTTTGCCTAGCCCCCCAGACTTTGCTGGTGAGCCCACTTAGGCGGCATAGTATCATAGCGGCCATAAAATAAAAAAAGCGAGGAAATGAATTCCTCGCTGTAGTAGCGCCTACGGGAATCGAACCCGTGTTCCATGCGTGAGAGGCATGTGTCCTAGCCGCTAGACGAAAGCGCCATTCGCAAAAACAAGCGGAAGCTGGGGGATTCGAACCCCCGGTACGGTAACCCGTACGGCAGTTTAGCAAACTGCTGGTTTCAGCCACTCACCCAAACTTCC
>JAFYLO010000140.1 GCA_017557045.1 Bacteroidaceae bacterium
GTTGCCCTTCTTGTTCAGATATGGAGCCGGAATGAGCTCTGTGCGACGGATTACGTCCTTAAGGACATACGATGCATGGTAGATTTTGTCTAATGTAAGCATACGGCTTTTACTTTTTAATATGTCTTTTTCTTGTTCATGGCATGCGCGGTATGCGCGCATATATCCGTACAAAATTACAACAAATTCTTATACTAATGAAAAAAGTGTAAATTATTTCTCGGTGAGATACAGAACTTTCGGTTCTGGAAATCAGGAAATGGCACGGATGGTCTCTGCTAACGTGTGGAAATAAAACAAACAGAGGAAAAATCATTCGATTTTTCCTCTGTTTGTGATTCCGAAGCAATCAAAAGTGATTCCGTTGGGATTTACGAAGTTTTGTAAATATACTTTATCACTTCTGTATTATTGCTTGTCATCGGCATTTCGGCCTTCTGGTATGCTAAAAAATAGATTTTGAGAGAAATTCCGCTTTTATCTTCGCTTTTATTGTTGCCTCTGTTGTCCTTATTTATCTCATTGTTTTTAGTTTCTTATTGCAATGCTTTTAATACAAAGTACGCATACTAAAGTACGCATCGTTTGTTTGTTAGACAAAGGTAATAAAAAAATTATACAGCTTTGCCTATGTAGACTACCCGAAGCAGCTTGAGTATAATATTTCGTTGTAATATTATATCCTTCTGTTCGGGATTGTCCGAGATTAACTTAACTAAATCGTCATTATCTTTTGGAGTGGCACGTTTCACCAACAGCAGCACTCTTCACACCGCCCCTGTTTGAGAATAAAAAGAGAATAAAGGTTATTGGTTTTGAGAAATGTGCTATATTTGTGAAAGTTAAATTTTACAATTATGAAAAGAACTATCATCGTTTTTCTAGGAATCATTTGCGCTTCATTGTGTTTTGCACAAACAAAATCTGTAAATAGTTCCAATCCTTCAGACTCAATTTTAGCTAGAATCGACACCCTCATTCAGTTGAATAATTATTGGCTGGAGCATATAGAACTAGATATTTCTCTTAAAAACAGGTATAAGTTATATCCTACAGAGAATATATATACATTCTTGCAATTAGATACAAAGACTGGTATGATTGAACAAGTTCAATGGTCTTTAGATGAAGAGAATGAAGGTTCTATAGTCATAAATGATATAGACTTAACATCTGGAATGGGGTATGGTTCAGGAGGTTTTGAGTTATACCCAACTAAAAATATGTATCAGTTTATCCTACTTGATAAAACAGATGGAAGAAAATGGCATGTTCAGTGGGGTATAGGAGAAAAAAAGCGTTGGATTAGGAGGATATATTAATTTCCCTGTCTTTTACTGCATAATATGGCTGTTCTACTTTTGCGGTTGAACAACCATATTTTTTTATGCAGACAATCAACATCGCCGTGCCGCCGTTGGTTCTCTCGCAAGTATTATGCCTCCGTGATGAACATAAAAGAGTTCTTTGCTGATAACCTCGGTAAAGAGTATCAAGGCATCCTTTCGGATATTTTCAATGATAAGGAGTTGAGAGGAATATAACAGTTCCGCAATTATCTTGCTTATAGTTTTAATGATTTCTCTATTCTTTTCATTTCTTCTTTCAGATATTTCTCCAAACATTTGGCTATTTCCGGGTAATAGTCACCCAAAGTTTTGTAACGATTTCGATGCTTGGTGTAATAACGTAGGGTAGTTACTAGCTCTGGCATCCAGAGAAAGTCTCTCTCTACTTGAGCGCACATTTCTTTTTTTACCTGGTCATAAGTAAAGCCGTTCTCCTGCATATAGATGATGACTGCTGCACGGACGACGCTCTCGTTGATGACCGTGGCGGCGTTTCCGTAGGCTTGGCTGGCCATACCGCGATAGTGACGTCCTAACAGAGTTTTTCCAATGTCATCGAGAAGATCGGAATTTGCATCGTACAAGGAGTTGACAAATGAATGGTTAAATTCATGAATAAGTGTCGAAGCATAGTTCATTCCATTTTCAAAAGGACTGCTCATAGTCTCGTCAATGTAGTAACCGCAGATGGCAAAAATTTCTTTGGATTGGCCTATCATTTGTCTGTTCGTTCCATAGTTTCCACCCCCATTGGTAAAACCAATTATGACACGGAACTGCTCTGTCGGTTCTGTACCATAGAACTGGTGGTACCAATCTTGGTGAAAATACTTCATCACATTCTCCTCGTATGCCTGAAGTACAGACTCGTAGAAAGTCTGATGCTGCTTGTAGAATTCGTGGAAGCGGGTATCGGAATAGAACTGATTGAGCCGGACGAGGAATGTATCAATTTCCACCTTCTGCCAACGCTTTTCGAGGTCACTCTTTTCTCCTATGAATGACACCTTCTGCCCGTCAGTGTTAAGATGGACGGCCATCGACATTACTGCATCGTAGGATATGCCACAATTATTCCGCAGTTCTTTGACATATGCGACAGTCGGGTGCTGTCCATACGCGGAAAACCATGTCTCCGTGTCGCTTGTGTATTGCCCGCCATTATCCATGCAATACTCAGGAAAACCGGCCGTGCGTGAAATAATGGACATCAATTCTACTGTTTCTGATGCTTCAACTTTAATCTGTGCATCTGCAAAACTCACTGCTGACAGCATTGCCAGCAGGAGCAGGAAACGTTTTGTCTGTTTATAAAATCTCATATCTAAATTGGAATTTACTTGTCTTGTTCCTTAATAATCGGAATATTAAATTCCGATTTATCGGTGCAAATATAACAAATCTGTGGAAGTAATATACAGGCGAGTAATATTAAACTTATCATATCTATAACTAATACTCTTATATATTTGGCAAAGGTGTAAAACTTTTCTTGTCTTTTACCGCCCATTCTATCAACAATACTTTTGCCGTATCAAACAGCAAAAGATATGATAGATACAACAGCACTCACAGCACTTATTACAGCGTTCCGTGCCGAGGTAACACAGAACAGCATATCGCCCGAAAAGGTCGGAAGCATACTACAGCAGATAGCCGATTTACTCGCTACAGCTGCACCCGACAGCGATATAAGTGAATTTACCGTACTTCGCCAACGGTTGATGGGCGTAAGCACAATGTTTACATCATTGGCACAAGGCACATCAGACCGCAATCACATCTACCTCACCTCAAACACATACAATGTCGCTACAGGTACAAAACACACCAACACAGATGCCATACGCATACAGCAAGCCACAACAGAGCGTGCCGGTGCAATGCGTGCCCAGCAGGTAATTGACCTCAATGCAGCCAAGAAGAATATCACCGAACTTCAGGACGAAATCGCCAATTTGGGCAGAGTCCTTGATGCTACCGGGAGTCATTTCAATATACTTTCGGAGCAGCTATACGGGATAAAGAACACAGACCTTGTTACCCTATCGAAGAATATCACCGACCTTCAGACCGAAGTCGCCAATTTAGGCAGAGTTCTTGAAGCTACCGGGAGTCGGTTCAATATACTTTCAGAGCAGATAGACGGGATAAAGAACACAGACATTGTTACCCTATCGGAGAATATTGCCGACCTGCATTCCCTTTTGGAAACACTTGATACAGAGATGGGCGAAGCAGAAGATGACATCATAGTCTTACGCAATGACATCAGCGACATTCAGGACATACGCACTATCAGCGTTGATGTAAAAGACCGTTTCCTTATCCTGCAAGGTGCTGCACCCCTCTTGGAAAGGAAGCTCGTTCCTTACCTCTTCCGTCTCACAAAGAAAGCCAACCGAAAGCGATACAAGAACAGTGCCGGAGTAAAGATCCGAAAGAAGAACAGGCCACGCAAAGGCTGGCATCTTATGGGAAATAGGACAACCCTCAATGTAGATGCGACCACCCTTGAAGTCTCAATCAACACCACAGTACACGGCAACGACAAGCGAGAGGCAAGTTACTCCTATCACCCGATGGACTTCATCAAATTGTCTAACGACATTGACGGCCATAAGCAGGTCGCATACGGCAAGAGGCTCATTTCACTTTGGAATGAAGAAAAAGAACGGGAAAGGAAAGTATCACTCAAATACGGAATAGCTTTCGGTTACAAGACAACAGGCGACGGGCTGCCTATTGATTTACTCTGCACGAACATCGCAGAGTTCAGCGTGGTGTACGACCCGAAGAGCCGTAGCTGGTCGTTCAGCAAGTAGCTCTTCCCCTTGTCATTCTGAACGATAGTGAAGAATCTCTATCCACAAATAAAAAAGGGATAGCAGAGCCACCCCATATAAAGCTCGTGATAGCAGAGCCACCACGCATAACGGAAAAGATAGCAGAGCCACCTCATATCAACAGCAAAGATATACTATAAACATCTAACCCCAAAAGACAAGATATTATGACAAAAGAAACCCAAAACACAATTATGGTCTGCACCGCAGTCGGTATGCTCATTGTCGGTGTAGCCCTCAACATTGCAGGATTTATCGTGCCCCCTACAGGCGAAATCTCCGACAGCGTACTGTGGGTACTCGCCCAGGCACTCATTTACGCAGGAGGCGTGTTCGGAGTCAAATCCTACATCGACGGCAAAGTAGAAGATTTACGCACCAAATTAAAGAACAAGAACAATGAGGACGATAAATAAAATCATCATACACTGCTCGGACACCCCCGAAGGTCGCCCGAACACAGTGGCCGACATCACAGCTTGGCACAAAAAAGAGAGAGGCTTCCGCACCATAGGCTATCACTACGTTGTCTATCTTGATGGCGAGGTAGTGCAAGGCCGTCCGATAAAGGAAATCGGAGCGCATTGCACCGGGCACAACGCACACAGCATCGGGATCTGCTACATCGGTGGGCGCAGTGCCGATATGAAAGAATACAAAGACACACGCACCAAAGAGCAGAAAAAAGCCCTTGTAGAGTTGATTACCGCACTTCGTAGGCAGTTCCCCAATGCCAAAGTATTCGGGCACCGCGACCTCGCCAACCGCCTATGCCCCTGCTTTGATGCAAAAGAAGAATATAAACATCTATGATTATGAAACATCTGTACATTATTGTAGCCACTGTTTTGCTTCCATTGCTTACATCTTGCCACACCAAGAAACAAGCAATCGAAACAGTGAGAGAGGAAACGAACACTTCGAGGCAAACCCTTTTCCTCATTGATTCCGGCAAGCTGGATTCGATGAGGACGAGTTTCCTCGCAGAGTTCGACAGCCTTGTCATTGAAATGCCCGGTACACCTATACAGTGCCCCGGAGCAGGTATAGTGCCCGACACAGCCACAGCACCCCCTCGCCCCGTCAAGGCAAAGGTGTACGGTGGCAAAGTCAGCACCGAAACAAAAAGCGTGAGTGCTACTTCGGCACACACGCAGAGGGCAGACACGGTGCTTCACCAAAGTCAGCGAGCCTCTGATGAACAAGTCCACAGAGACAACACAGCCATTGGCAAGCCTCCTAATCTTCTGCCCCTATATCTTGTCATAGCGATTATAGTAATCGCCATTATATACTACAAGTGGCTACGGTAACATTGCCGTAACCACTTGTTTTTATCCACCCTCCGCACCCGATAACACACTACACAAAGTATGGGAGTGCTCATTTCGGCAAGAGCGATAGGCACACACACCGATTTACAACCTCGCTTCGCAAGGTTGCAAATCTATGCAAGTACCTTTGACATCGCATTTGCTGAAAGCACACCCACCCATTGCTCCATTTAGTTATCGGCTTGCCCCACGCGCCCCCGCCCCAAGCCCCAATGCTGGCAATAGTCTTTTACCGCCCTTCGTATTCGCACATCTTCATATCCATACATCGCAGGAGTGCTCACTTCGGCAAGAGCGATAGGCACACACACCGATTAGCAACCCCTTTCACAGGGATGCAAATCTCAGTAAGTACCTTTTTCATCGCATTTGCTGAAAGCACACCTTTATGCGATATTGCTATGTGCAAGTACCTCACACACGCAGACATTGCCGGCATAGCCATTATCCCCACCCCAAGCCCCAATGGTGCATAAGGCATAATCCACCCAGAGCGAAGGCTGCTGCACTACGCTAAAGGATTGCAGCCCCTGTCTATGCTGTTCATTATACCTACAAACAAGGCTCTTCGCAGTACCTTGCTCAAGCCACATTTGTTGCCTACAGCACCGGTATAGAGAATAGCGACAAAGGCAAATTCCTCGCTCCTTGCGGCAACCTTCCCCCAGCCACGCACCCCCTTACGCACACATTGCCAATAACACCGCACATTGTACGGCAGAGAGGTGTTCCCGTTGCGTTTGAATTGACCTCTGCACCCAATTCAAGCCTCACGGGAGCGATTTTACCGTACATATAGCGATACAAAAAAAGGGCGGTTTTCGGTCACGCGATGCAGGGCGGTCGGGGGGTCTTTTCAGACAGAAGAAAGGGAAAAATCCCTTTTCAAAC
>JAFYLO010000019.1 GCA_017557045.1 Bacteroidaceae bacterium
AGCAAGGAAAAAACAAAATGTCGGTCATTAATGCAGTGAGAGCTAAAATTGTGGCAAGAATGTTTGCTGTTATAAATAAAAATGAAAAATATACACCTTTTTTTGCATAATTTACTTGCAAAAACCATAATAATAGAGGGAGAATGTCATACAATTCACCTCAAACAGCTTTCGAACTTCACTTTCGAGAGAGCATCCATCAACCCCTCATAGTCGAGGGTGGGCAGTGGTTGCTTACCGCCTGCGAAACTGCAAAAATTGACCTTTTTATCCCATGACACTGATACAAAATTGCAAGGCCGCTGACAGGTGAGCAGACAGGAGGGACTTTGAAAAGGACAACCACCGGCAACCTCGGCAAGTTGTTGAGGCGAGGGAGTATTCATGTAGCGCTGCGGCACAAGTATTATACGGTCGGGGGACAATACCTTAAGAATAATTTTGTAAGCACGACGAGCATATTCCACATTATCGGCACCAACAAGCAAATTCACTCCGGATTTTATACCTATTTCCTCTATCTTCTGAATTTGCCGCATCACACGCATCACCTCTTCGCGCTCTTGCGGACGGTGAATCGTAATATGAATCTTATCGGGTTTGTCGACAATCATCCTCTTCCACACATCCGGCCTTTCGAGAGGAAGGCCGTTGCTGGTTACCGTAAGATAGCACTTTTGGGAAAGCACCCTTATTATTTCGAAAATTCCTGCATACTCAAAGGGTTCGCCCCCACCAAGCGAAACAGCCTTTACACCATTAACAATACAATCATTGGCAAAAGCTATTACCTCGTCGGCGCTCCAGATGGTGTTTCCCTCGTGTGTGCTGTGATTGTAACAGAAAGAGCACTCCTTGCTGCAATAGTTGCTCAGGTCGATTGACAACATTTCTACAGTAATGCCCATCATGCAAGCCCTCTCTTTTTCAGTTCTTCAACCTCCTCTTTTGAGTAGGATTGTTTGGGTGGATTTTCTATTGGTGCATCATTCGGAAGCTCTGCAAGCACATATTTTTCTGTGCCGTCAGGCATTGGCAACATAAAATATTCGTAACCATCGATTATGACAGCCTTTGAATATCCGTACACTTTACAAGGGTACCATTCGGCTATCTGCATATACTCTCTGTCGCTGAATTTACCGGGGATGTGCAATATCTTTTCGCGTTTGCTCTCCTCGACCTGATCTATTTTCACAGGATGGCGGGGGATGTTAACGCGTTTCTGAATAAAATTAGGCCAGTATGGCTGATTGTAAATGTAGTAAGAATTGCTATCAAATTCTTTGGTAAAAATGCATTGTCTGCTCTTTTCGTTATAGTCGCAATCCATTTCCATTTCGGGGATTTTATACACATAGCGTATAATACCCGAAGAGACAAGTCTGTCGAGTGCCGAACCTTCGATTATGGTATTATCATCATTGGTGCACCATATTGCATCTATCTTGTATAGCCCCAATTTTTCAGATACGCAACCCTCATAATCAATTGATGAATCTGCAATAATCTGCATAAAGGAATCTATGCGAGAAGTATCGATTTCAACCACTGTATCCCACCAGTCTTTCACACTTCGAGGTGTATATTTTTCTCCTAAGGTCTCCTCTATCTGCTCTTTTGTAAGTTCGATAGGACCACACTTTTCATTCTCGTCCAGTCCCTCACCGAAAAGTATATTGCTTGCAAAGCCTTCGGGCATTACTCCGAAAGGCACCGGGCCGTTGTCGTCGGCCTGCATGATGGCAATATTTCCATCATCGTCCACCATATACCATGCAGTTGTCATGGAGTGGGTTGCAGGATATTCTTTATCTATCAGCATAATTGAAATAGATATTATAACAAAAGCGGCTGTTTATTTTTAATAAACAACCACTTTTATCATTATTTTTACTTCGCCGTAAGTGGCGCAATTACATTCTTGTAAAGATAGAGGGCACGATTCTCATTTTTGTCCAAAGAGTATTTGCCATCGGTTATCTTCTCAATAGTATAGGACTTATAGGCTATCGTGTAACCGCCGCCGCTTGTGCCGTATGTATCCTCTTCGTAGATGAATGCCAATGCACCATCGGCCTGAAGAGTCATTGTAGAATAGGCCGAACCGGTGATGCTGCTACGGTAACTGCCGTCCCAATCCTTCGCAAAATGGGCAGGGGTAAGGAAGTCGTTGTAGTCGTCAAGCTCCTTATAATATATACCTACGTTGCTGCGTCCGCTACCGAAAGGCAGTGATTGCAAAGCCAAATAGAGCTGCTTACCATCGCTGTTGCGCACTGCGGGGAGTATCATCACTTCGCCATTGCAGGAGTTGTTCAGTGCTGTTACGCCGTTGTTCTTTGCGCCGGAGAATGCCATTTCGCCCCAACTGCCTGTTGCAGCCTCAGCGTCTTCGAAGCGGAAGATGTTGTAATAGCGTCCGCCGCCGCAACGCGAGCTTATGAGTATGCTTCCGTCGGGAAGTTCCTCAGTCTTGGGTTCATCGCCACTGTGGGGGATGGCGCCCTTGTCGGTGCTGCCGAGCACCTTCCATTGACCGCCGAAATCGTCGGAGTAGACTACGAAGTTACAGAATGTGCCGTCCTTGTCGCGGGCAAGCATGGCTGCATAGAGACGGTAGTAGTCGCCCACTTTTGTAAGGCGGCTCTGGAAGATACGTCCCGAGCCGATGAACATTGAGCGTATGGGGCCTACATTGCTGTTGTCGAAGGGTGTGTAGAACTGTTCGGTGATAACTTCGGGCTTGCTCCATGTTACACCGCCGTCCTCGCTGTAGAGGCGTGCCACCTGATTGGGAATCTCGCGTGTGGAGTAGAAGAACACCTGATAGCCGCACACGCAGAGCATAAGCACGCGGTTGCTCTCTCTGTCGGCAACTATAGCAGGGTCGCCGTAGCCTGCGCTGAGGGAGAGGTTGCGGTTGTTGTCGACGAGTTTGCCATCGCCCTCGATGATGGTAAAGATGTCGCCCCATGTCTTTCCGTTGTCCTTACTGATACGTCCATGCAGGTCGATGCGTCCGTTGCCAATGTCGTAGCGGCAATGGCGGTAGTCGGCTACAGCAAGGAGATCGCCGCTGGCTGTAGTGGTGATTGCGGGAATACGGTAGGGGATTGCTTCGGAAGTGGGGGTCGGGAAGAGTTCGAAATGAGGTTCGGGCTTTTCGAAGTAACGAACCACTGTTACAGTCATCTCTTTCAGGATAACGCCACTGTTCTTGCTGTCGCTGAGGGTTACAGAGATGCTCTGTTCGGGATTTTCATCTGCTGTGTAGCTGAGAGTATTATCCAGTGGGAGAGCAGTTCCTTTATACTCTATTTTAATGTTGTCGGCAGTAGCATCCTTTATTGCCTTGCCGAGTTTTATTGCCTCGATGCGGTAGCCTTTGGGGGCGCTGATGGTGTATGTGGCGCTATTCGCCGAACCTGTGTAGCAAGCAATGTCGTTGCCGACATTCTTCATGTTATTGGCACTGCTGCTGAGTGTAACAGGTGTCTGTTTGTCGTTGCTCACCCATTTCGAGAACCATGTACCGGCAGCATTACCTGTGGTAAATGTACCGTTGAGAGCATCAATCTTCACTTCGTTGCGGCAGATGGCTATTACTACAGACGAGCCTGTGTCGGCACCGGTTGTCCAGAATGCGAGCTTGCCGCCGCGATTATTCACAATATTCTTGCTTGCGCCTTTGGGGGCAAGGTAGTATGCCTCCACGTTGCCTCCGAGATCTTTCGAGGGAGCAAATGTCCACATTGTGCTGTATGCTGATGCACCATCCTCTTTAAGCACAACATAGGCCTTGCTGCCTGCGTCGCCGCTCATTTTGGTGGGAGCTGCAAGCACCTTTCCGGGACCGGCCTGTTTGTTGTATATCTTGTAGCCGCTCTTTTCGTCGCCGGCGAAGCACCATAGGTCGGCATCGGCAAGTTCACTGCGGTTGCTCTTTACAGCAATAAATTCCTTGTCGGCATTGTCGGATATAAAAAGGCCCGAACTGCCTATCGCCATTGTGTACCACTCAGTGTCTGCCGCAAAGCCGTCTTTTGTAACGGTGGTTACACGGAAAGGCACTTCGCACCATGCAACGCTGCTGCACAGTAACATCAGCAGGGTTGCCATAATTTGTGAATGTCTTTTCGTCATAATGTCCTTTTAAAAGAATAGAGTGCCACCATACACGATGGCAGCACTCTTTTGATGGTTATTATATTACTGGGCAATAAGTTCGTAAACTGCACTGCCAAGCTCTTTCTCTATGTTCAGGTAGAAGCCCTGAGTCATAAGAGTCTTACCGCTGATTACCTTGCCTTCGAGAGCGCCCTTAGACTTGGGATTCTCCTTGTTGAGCTCGCGGAACATGTACTTCTTGTCGGGGTCGAGACCTTTGAGAATTCTTGACTCAGCAGGATAGCTGCGAACGTACTGTGTGCGATAGAGGAAGTAAACGGCGCGATCCTTTTCGGGTGTTACATACATTACAGAAACATAAGGTTTCTTCTCGTAGGGAGAGATGAGACGGTAGAGGTCGCCCTGCTGTATAACGGGACGGATGTTCTTGTATGTAGCGATAGCGTTCTTTGCAAACTCCTTCTCCTTCTCTGTGAGGTCAGAGGGCTTCATCTCCATACCCAAACGACCTGTCATTGCAACATCGAAACGGAACTTGATGGGAGTTACGCGACGTGTCTGGTGGTTGGGCGATGCACTTACGTGAGCAGCCATTACGTTAGAGGGATAGTACTGAGATACGCCCCACTGGATGAAGAGACGCTGTATTGCATCGGTGTTGTCGCTTGTCCAGCACTCGTTGAAGTAGGGGAAGTAAGCGTAGTTGAGACGGCCGCCACCACTTGCACAGAGCTGGATTACGAGGTCGGGATATTTGGCACGGATGCGCTCAAGTGTCTTGATGAGACCTCTGTGGTACTCGATGTAGAGGTGAGACTGCTTTTTCTTGGGCAAATAGAGTGATGCAGCATTTGCGATAGAGAAGTTTGCATCCCACTTCATGTAGTAGATTTCGGGGTTAGCCTGCATCAGGTCATCAACAACCTTGAATACATGATCCTGAACTTCGGGGTTAGTCATGTCGAGCATCATCTGTGTACCTCCACGGCCCATTACAGGTTCGCGCTCCTCCTGACGGAGAACCCAGTCGGGGTGCTTTTCGTAGAGTTCGCTCTTCTTGTTTGTCATTTCGGGCTCAATCCAGATACCGAACTTGATGCCATATTTCTTGGCTGTCTCAATGAGACCTTCAACGCCGTTGGGAAGCTTTTTCTTGCAAACCATCCAGTCGCCGAGTGAAGAGTCGTCCTCGTCGCGGGGATACTTGTCGCCGAACCAACCGTCGTCCATTACAAAGAGCTCGCCACCGATTGAAGAGAACTCCTGCATCATCTTGTCCATAGCCTCCTGATTTACTCTGAGGTAAACGCCTTCCCAACTGTTGAGAAGAATGTCGCGGGGCTGTGTACCGCCGATAATCTGGTACTTGCGGCCCCAACGGTGGAAGTTGCGGCTTACACCACCCTTACCCTCTGTACTGCAAGTGAGCACGAGTTCGGGAGTTGTGAATGCCTCTTTAGGCTCCAATGTGTATGCCGATGCTTCGGGGTTGATGCCGGCAACGATTTCTGTGTAGTTAGAGTTGCTTTCGTTGAGGAAAGAGAGTTCGTAGTTACCTGTCCACAAGAGTGTACCGCCGATTACAAAACCGCAGTGCTCGTTGGGCTCGCCACGTGATACCATGAACGAGGGGTGTGTTACGAATGAGGTGCGGGCACCGTCGTGGTTACCTACAACCTTGCGACCACGGTGGATAGGCTCTTCAACCAACTGGCACTCAGCGCCCCAACCGCCGACGAGGTATGAAAGCCACAACTCGTTTGACTTGATGGGAAGATAAGCCGAAGCGAAACGGTTGAGTGTTACAGCCTTCTTCTCCTTGTTGGTGATAACTGTAGAAACCTTGATTACATCAACATCGGGGATAGCTTTGTAGAGTACGCTTACATAGAAGGGGAACACTTTGTCCTTCATTACGAACTCAGTAACGTTAGCCTCGTTCTCCTTGTACTGCTTAACCTCTTCGATGGCAAGCTCAAGTGAGTTGTCGCCGCTGGGGTGTGTAACGAGCATTGCATGCTCTGCTGTACAGTGTGTACCGAATGTGGGGTATGCGCCCCAGTTTACGGCATTGCCTGTCGCACGGATTTCGTCGATGGGGGCAGTGGGACCGTAGTAGACAAAATTAAGGCGTTCGCCTTTCTTGCCGCTCAACACCATTGTGGTGTTCTTTGTCGAGATTACATAATCCTCGGCATGTGCAGCCAATGCAAAAATGGCAAGCACCAACAAAGAAAAGATTTTTTTCATAGTGTGTAGTTTAATATTTAAATTGTGCAATTTTGCTAAATTATGGCAAATATAGTAAAAACGAGCGAAATAATATCAAGCTTGCTTGATTATTTTGCAGCGAGTGCAATAAAAAAGGGCGGGGGTAGGGTCTTTAGGGAGTTTAGAGCCCTTAAAGCCCTTAGAGCCCTTAGAGCCCTTAAAGCCCTTAAAGCCCTTAAAGCCCCTAAAGCCCTTAAAGCCCCTAAAGCCCCTTAAAGACCTTAAAAACTTCAGAGCAATTATCAAAGAGTACACTGCACTCCCGTAAAATACCAAAGCAAGCTTTGTATTTTGCTCGCTTGTTTGTACCTTTGCAATTATAAATTTTATGTGAGAACCACTGGATATGAAAAAGAGCACAAAAAGAACAATTCTAATAAACTTGATTGCAATGGCGGCGGTTGTCATTGCCACTCCGTTTGCTGTACTTGAATGGTTGGACAGCTACACATTGCACGGCAAGGCAATAGAGGTACCCGACGTATGCGGACAGACACTGGACGAGGGCGCTGCAATTCTGCAAAAGAGCACTCTCGGCTACGAAATCATAGATTACAAATACCAGAAAGGGGCTAAGGAGAATGAGATTCTCGAACAGCGTCCTGCGGCCAACTCCAAAGTAAAGAAAGACCGCAAGATAGCCCTCACTCTCAACTCGAACAAGGAGCCGACCATCGCTCTTCCCGATGTTGCCGACAACTGTTCGTTGCGCGAGGCTGTTGCGCGTCTGCGTGCAGCAGGCTTCAAGTTGACTCCGCACGATACCATCACCGGCGAGAAAGATTGGGTGTACTCTGTCAAGATGGGAGAGGACACACTGCGCAACGGCGAACAGATTGCCATAGGCACCACCCTGACACTTGTCATCGGCAGCGGCGACGAGAAAGAGGAGGCCGATTCTGTAGTAGTTGAAGATTCATGGTTCGAATAACGCATTACAATGACTGAAAAAGAGATATACGACGAGGAACTTTTAGATTTCCCCTTGACCGATGCAAACGACGACGAAACACTGTTCAAGGAACACCGCTGCGTAGCCGACAAGGGGCAGGCACCCATCAGGGTTGACAAATTCCTTGTCGACCACATTGCGCACATGTCGCGCAACAAGATACAGCAGGCGGCAGACGCAGGTTCGCTCACCGTCAACGGCAAGGTTGTAAAATGCAACTACAAGGTTAAACCTTGCGATGTTGTTGTCATAACGATGGATACCCCGGCATACGACAACACCATTATTCCCGAAGAGATCCCGCTCGACATTGTATATGAAGACAGCGACCTGATGGTGATAAACAAACCGGCGGGCCTTGTCGTGCACCCAGGATGCGGTAACACACACGGCACACTCATCAATGCCATCGCATGGCATCTGCGCGAGGACAGCAGTTTCGATGCCAATGACCCGCAGGTGGGTCTTGTGCACCGAATAGACAAGAACACTTCGGGGTTGTTGGTTATAGCAAAAACCGTACAAGCAAAGGCGCACTTGGGAATGCAGTTCTTCAAAAAGACAACCAAGCGCACGTACAATGCCGTGGTATGGGGAAGAATAAAGGAGGACACAGGCACCATCGAGGGAAACATCACACGCAACCCCCGCAACAGATTGCAGATGTGTGTGTCGCCCGACCCGGAGATTGGCAAAAGCGCCGTAACTCACTACCGTGTGATAGAGCGCATGAGCTATGTAACACTTGTAGAGTGCAATCTCGAAACGGGACGCACCCATCAGATAAGAGTGCACATGAAGCACATAGGGCACACGCTATTCAACGACGACTGTTACGGCGGCGACGAGATACTGAAAGGTACACACTTCAGCAAATACAGCCAGTTTGTGCGCAACTGCTTCAAGATGTGCCCACGACAGGCACTTCATGCAAAGACACTGGGATTCATACACCCCACCACAGGCAAAGAGATGTTCTTCGACTCGGAACTGCCCGAAGATTTCAAGAACCTGATAAATGCATGGCAGGTGTATTCAGCAGCAAGTGCAAGCTACACCGACTGAACAGACTGAAGGGGGCATTGTTTATAAGGGTAGTTCTATAAATTATTAATCAATATTTCTTTGCAGGTGCATTCTATTTCGGTCGCTTTTTGTTTTATTTCGGCATCTTTTTCATTTTTACTCAGTTGCAACACAAAGGTTGCGCCCTCGTAAAAATAAACAATTTACTCGAAATAAATTCAAAAATCGCCTCGAAATAATTTATAGAACCACCCATAAATTATTGGCACATGATGCAAGAAGCCGTTTAAATTCATTCACCCGATACCATAACAAAAAGATATGCAGCAAGAGAGAGTATTGCTCGGAATGAGCGGAGGAGTAGACAGCACAGCCGCGTGCAGGATATTGCAGGAGCGCGGATACGAGGTTGTGGGCCTCACACTGCTCACCTGCAAAAAATCCCTGTCAGCCTGCGAAGAGGCTGCCGAGCTTGCAGCACGTTTCGGCATAGAGCACCACATTGCAGACATACGCGAAGAGTTCCAAGCGAATGTAATCGCCCCATTTCTGCAAAGCTATCTTGCGGGCATCACCCCAAACCCTTGTATCGACTGCAACCCTACAATAAAATTCAGGATACTGATGGAAGAGGCCGACAGACTCGGCTGTAAATATATTGCCACAGGCCACTATGTGCGCACCGTGCGCGACGGCGAAAATGTATTCATAAAACAGGGAGCGGACAACAAAAAAGACCAAAGCTACTTTCTGTGGCGACTTTCGCAGGAGCAGTTGCGCCGCACACTCTTTCCATTGGGAGAGATGACAAAAGAGGAGGCACGCACACTGCTGAAGGAGGTGGGACTAACCGAAAAGGCAAAAGATGGCGAGAGCATGGAAATATGTTTCTTCGACGGCGACTACCGCGACTATCTTCGCAGCGCAATCCCCGATGCCGACAGCAGGATAAAGCCCGGCTACTTTGTCGACAGCGAAGGACGCAAGATTGGCGAGCACAAAGGATTCCCCTACTACACGATAGGCCAGCGCAAAGGGCTAAACATAGCCTTGGGACATCCCGCATACGTACTTAAAATAAATGCAGCCAAGAACACTGTAATGCTCGGCGAGGCATCGCAACTGCTCACGCAGTACATGATAGTGGAAAACCCCGCATGGGTGGACGGAATCCCCGCAGAGGGGATGAGCGCACGCATACGCCACCGCAGCACTCCTGCCCCATGCAGGATAGAACGCGAACTGCCCGATGGAAAATGGCTGGTACGCTTCGACGAGCCGGTATCGGCAGTAACTCCCGGACAATCGGCTGTGTTTTACTGCGGCGACACAGTTGTAGGCGGTGCATATATTTCATCGCAACGAGGCATTAACCAATGGATAACAGCATGACAGGCTACGACAACCCACTCACACTCTCAACGCTCAACAGCCAAGTGAGAGCAGCCATAGAAGAGCAGTTGCCCATGCGCTACTGGGTAACCGGCGAGCTTTCCGAAGTGCGCACAGCAGCAAACGGACACTGCTACATTGAGCTTGTCGAGCGCAACGAAGCAACAGGCGAATTGATGGCAAAGGCACGCGGCACAATATGGTCGCGCGTATATTCACTCCTGCGCCCCTACTTCCTTGAACAGACGGGCAGCAACCTTTCGGAAGGGATGAAGGTGTTGCTGCAAGTAAAAATAAATTTCCACGAAGTTTACGGTTATTCGCTCGATGTGTGCGACATTGAGCCCGCATACACACTCGGAGAGATGGCACGCCGACGGATGCTGATAATAAAAAGGCTCACCGACGAAGGTGTCATCGACCTTAACAAGGAGCTTCCTTTTCCGCTGCTCCCCAAGCGAGTAGCTGTAATATCCTCGGCAACAGCAGCCGGATACGGCGATTTCTGCGACCAGCTGAACAACAACCCCTACGGATTCCACTTCGGCACAGCACTATTCGCAGCCCCCATGCAGGGCAACAAGGTCGAGGAGGGAATAATTGCTGCGCTGAATGCCATTGCGAGCGACATAATCCCGTGGGATGTGGTGGTGATTATACGCGGAGGAGGAGCCACAAGCGACCTTAGTTGTTTCGACACCTACGACCTTGCCAACAACTGCGCACAATTCCCTATACCTATTATAACAGGCATAGGACACAGACGCGACGAGACATTGCTCGACACTGTGGCACACATTGCAGCAAAGACGCCTACGGCAGTAGCAGAGGTGCTGATACACTCCATGCTGATGCAGGCCGAAAGGGTAACCTCTCTGCAACAGGCAATTTCGGAGGCTGCAACACGCCGGCTCACCGACGAGCGCCATCGCCTGCAAAGCCTGCTGCACCGTCTTCCAAGCGCAGCAACACTTCTGTTACAACAGCAGCGCCACCGCATCGACATTTACGAGGAGCGCCTGAGGGCATACTCTCCCGACAACATACTGGCACAAGGATACACGCTCACACTCAGCGGCGGGCGTATTATTAAATCGGCAGCAGAGCTTTACGAGGGAGACACCATCGTAACCCGCTTCGCCGACGGCGAGACCATAAGTGAAATTATTGACACAAAAGTAAAGGAATATGACGAATAACGGAGAATACAGCTACAGTCAGGCAGTAGCACGACTCGAAGAGATAATGCAGGCAATTCAGAGCGGCAGCGTAGAGATTGACACTCTTTACCGACTGCTGAGAGAGGCGGACGAACTTATCAAATTCTGCCGCACGCGCCTTTATGAGGTAGACGAGGAGGTAAAGATGCTGCTCGACTCCATGAACGAGGAGAGTGCTATGTAATAAAGGGTAGTTCTATAAATTATTAATCTATATTTCTTTGCCGGGTGCATTCTATTTCGGTCGCTTTTTGTTTTATTTCGGCATCTTCTTCATTTTTACTCTGTTGCAACACAAAGGTTGCGCCATCGTAAAAATAAACAATA
>JAFYLO010000141.1 GCA_017557045.1 Bacteroidaceae bacterium
ATCGCCAACTCATGGGGCAACGGCTGGGAGAACAAAGGCTTCATATACTGCCCCTACAAATATTGCTACGCAGTAGGCAAGAACTCAATGGTATGGACCCCCGGCGCACACATCATACGCAAAGACTACCGTCCTTTGCGCACCATTAAACTGCTTATGGACTACACCCACCGCAGCGAAATATCACTCAGTGCAGGTGTTTCTGAGGATCTCAACGCCACAAAACCCGACATAACCGTAGGTTTCGACCACTTCCTTAACCACGGCAACACATTGGGCGCCAACCCCGCACCCGAAGTACCCATGCTCGGACGCTGGGCAGACGGAATGCACCACGAGCCCATGGAGTTCGGATACGACCTCACCGACCTCACAGCAAAAGCAGACCGTACAAAACCCCTCAAATACTTCTTCATTGTAAAGACAAAAGAGGGTTCCATAGGAAAGGGACACATCCACAAAGCATCCATCATCAACTACGAAATCGAGAATGAAGGATTGGAAATACCTTTCGCTGAAACAAATGTAGAGATAGTCGACAGTGTCCGCGAAACAATCATCAGCGTGATAGTTCCCGGCGAACAGTTCTACCCTGCAACAAACCTCACATTAAACAACGGCAAGCTATCTTGGGATGCACCCCGCACATCGAGCCTCACACTTACAGGATACAACATTTACGACAAGGAAACAATTATAGCACAACTGTCGGCCGAGGAAAAGGAATTCACAGTCGACAACACTGCTGAGGGTCCCTTCACTGTAAAAGCCATATATCAGGCAGGCAAATACAAGATGGAGTCAACCCCCTCGAACAAGGCTGTATTGATGAAGGAACTCCCTTCGCACGACACCAACAAAGTGACAATGTTCTACAGAGGAGGACTCACTGTCCCCAATGTCTTCCCCAAATCTGTTGACAAAGCCACAATCGAGTTCTGCATACTCAGCACAAACAATGCGAACTACAGCCACCAGATCGGTCCGGGCTGGGGTAAATTCCTCTTCCACAACAACTCAGACGGAACACTTTCCGTTGGATGGGACAACAACAAGGACAACCGTCTCAACATCAGTAAATTATTCGCCAGCACCAACAAATGGTACCACATAGCCATTGTAATCGACTCCAACATACTCACCCTCTATGTAAACGGCATCAAGAGAGGACAGTTGAACTCACCCACCTGCTCAGGCCTTTCAGGATTCGGTGATTTAGAGTTCGGACGCACAGGCGACAACCAGTGCTGGGACGGTGGAATCGACGAGATACGCATCTGGAACAGAGCACTCACCAACGACGAGATACGCCAGAATATGCGCATCCCCATCGTGAAGCCCGCAATGCAGAACGACCTTCTTGTCTACATTCCCATGGAAACCATAAATGTAAACGGCAAAATCCTGTTACGCGACTGGGCAGGAGGAAAGCACGCAATTCCACACTCTATCGGCACATGGGAGACAAGAGAAGACGAAGGAATATTCTCGACTAAGCCCCGCAAGCCCACCATCACCATTGTCGATGAAGACAGCACACACCTTGAAGGTCTCCCCTTCAATCTTAAAGCAATTGCTGCTTTGAGCGCAACCGACTGGATATGGTCGGCACCCGGCTCCAAGACACCCGAGGCACAGGGCACAAACCCCACATTCACATACCCCGAAGCAGGAACATACACAGTTACCTGTACCACAATATTCGCAACCGGCGACACACTGACAGCAAGCAAAGATGTGAATATTGTCAAAGGAAAAGCACCCGTGGCAGCCTTCGACATCCTTGACGACACATTGCCCGCCGGCGACAGATTCAGCTTCATCAACCGTAGCGAAGGTGATGCCTGCGTCTACAGTTGGAGTATGCCCGGCGCCGATGTTGAAGAGATTGGAGGAACCAACGCCACAGCCCTCTATCCCACTGTCGGAACATTCGCCGTTACACTGACTGCAACCAACTCATTCGGCAGCAGCAGCGTTACACACGAAGTTACCGTAGAGGAGTCGGCACCCGAAGCCCGCTTCGACATCTCCCACACAGCCATCATGCTGGGCGACACAATACAGCTCATCGACAAGAGCCGCTACAGCCCCGAATCATGGCAATGGGAACTCAATAATGGCAGTCGCATATTGCAGATAGACGAACAATCGCCCTACGTCGAGCCCGTAGCACCCGGTATTTACGACATCAGCCTCACAGTAAACAACAAGTTGGGCAACAACACATACACCCGTAACAAATACCTCATTGTAAGCAACGACGACCCCGGCACCAGCCTCAACTTCGGCGGCACCGAGCGCCTACAGCTCACATGCCCCTTCACCGAGGAACAGAGCGCCCTCACACTCGACTGGTGGATGCGCCCCATGCAATATCAAGGCAGCATGAACCTCACATCCACACAGGGAGAGTTCTCGACTTCAGTAGACGCCAATGGCTCGCTTACAGTGAAGATAGGTACAAAGAGTGCCTCATCCGACAACAACTACATCATCTGCAACGAATGGCACCACTATGCCATAGTTTACAACGCAGGAGAGGTACAGTTCTTACGCGACGCACGACCCTTCAGCACTGCATCAAGCAAACTTACTGCAACAATACCCGCACTCGGAACAGTAAACATGGGCAGTGAGTTCACCTGCTTCCGTGGTCAGATAGACGAAGTACGCCTTTGGGGTTCGGCACTCAGCAAAGAGAAGATTTCAGTCTACGGCAACAAGCACATAAGCAACGTGCAGGCTGCACAGGAAGAGGATATGTTGTTGCTCTACTACGACTTCAACCAAAGCGGCGGTAATGTAATCGACCGCACAGGCGGCGGCTGCAACGCCGAGCGCATAGGCTTCGGCCCCGACGGCGATGCATGGGGTTCAGCACTCGGAGTCTTCACACTCGACACAGAAGCGCTCCTTTACGGCGATATTTCGGCCGAATTCCTCACAAACTATAAGCATCCTTACATCAAAGGCTCAGGCACTGTCAACCCCAACAACAAAACCCGATTCCTCCGTCTGGCAATGCGTACAGCAAAATCGGCATGGCAGGATGCCAACGCCATAAGCAATGGCAAGATTGTTACAGGAGCACACATCGACACCGACCATAACAGTGACATAACCTTCGAGACATACTGGAACGGCTTTGCAACTCCGCTTCTCGACTACCGCTTGTGGCAACCCGTAACACTCCCTGCCGGCAACTACACCTTCAGCGTTACATTCGGCGACGGCAGCGATGCCCAGACCAGCCGCCTTGTAGTGTGCAAAGGCAATAAAATGATAAGCGATGCCGACTGCGAGAGCAAGGCCATTGCATGGAGCCTGCTTACCTCAGGCGTTATCAACTTCACCCTCGACGAAGAGACAGAAGTTTCACTCGGTATCATTGTCAACCTCACCGGTCAGGCAAGCTTCAGTATAAATGCCTTCAAGCTTGAGGGTTCTACAGTCGAGCCCATCAACTCTTTACCGAAGCCCACAGGCATTGAGGATATTGCCAGCCCCGAATATTCTATAGAGCAGGGCATCTACGACATCCACGGTCGCCGCCTGCACGGAATACAGAAGGGTATCAACATCATCAATGGCAAGAAGATACTGAAGAAGTAACAATCGAAGCATTCATTCAAAAAAATAGAGGGCGCATGCCCTCTATTTTTTATTATTAGTGTCGACAGCAATATTTTCTTTTAGTATGCCCTCTTGCATATATCAACAATTTTAGCGAATATTGCAGAAGAACTACAATCGTCGCACAGAGCAATGAAAAACCACAAGATAAAATACCTGCTGCCCATGCTTGCAGCCCCCCTTGCAACACATCTTACCACCCCTGAAACAGCGCAGGCTCAGGAGAGAGCCCGCCGCCCCAACGTAGTGCTCATATATGCCGACGACTTGGGATACGGCGACCTCTCGTGCTACGGAGCCGAAAGGGTATCAACCCCCAATGTGGATGCGCTTGCCGCAAATGGACTGCGCTTCACCAACGCCCACTCGGTAGCCTCCACAAGCACACCCTCGCGTTACTCGCTGCTGACGGGCGAATATCCGTGGCGCAAGCGGGGGACTGATGTAGCGGCAGGCGACGCAGCTATGATAATCTCCCCCGAACAGTACACCGTCGCCGATATGTTCAAAGAGGCAGGATACACCACTGCCGCCTTCGGCAAATGGCATTTGGGACTCGGCGCTGAGAGTGGCAAGCAGGACTGGAACAAACCGCTGCCGGTAGGACTCGCCGACATAGGCTTCGACCACTCCTACATAATGGCAGCCACAGCCGACCGCGTACCCTGCGTGTTCATAGAGAACGGCAAAGTAGCCAACTACGACGCCTCGGCACCGATATATGTGAGCTACAGCAAAAATTTCGAAGGCGAACCGACCGGCAAGGATAATCCCGAACTGCTCTACAACCTGAAGCACTCGCACGGGCACAATATGTCCATCGTCAACGGAATAGGGCGTATAGGCTACATGAAGGGTGGCGGCAAGGCATTATGGAAGGACGAGAATATAGCCGACTCGATAACAGCTCACGCAATAGAATTTCTGAAAGAGAAGAGCGACACACCCTTCTTTGTCTACTTCGCCACAAACGATGTGCATGTACCACGCTTCCCACATCCGCGGTTCCGGGGCAAGACGGGCATGGGGCACCGCGGCGATGCAATTGCGCAATTCGACTGGTGTGTGGGAGAGATTATAAAGACACTGAAGGAACTGGATGTATTCGACAAGACGCTTATAATCCTCACCTCGGACAACGGCCCGGTTATTGATGACGGATACGATGACCGCGCCGAAGAGTTGCTCGGCGGACACAACCCTATGGGAGGACTGCGCGGCGGCAAATACAGTTGCTTCGAAGCCGGCACAAGAGTGCCGTTCATAGTACATTGGCCGGCAAGGATAAAGAGGGCCAAAGAGAGGAAAGCGCTTGTATCGCAAATAGATTTTCTCGATGTGATGGCAACCGTCATCGGCAGAGGAGACGGAGAAAACCTATCGCCCGACGGGCTAAAGAGCCAGGCGCAAGCATGGATGGGCAGCGACAACAAAGGACGGGAAATACTCTTCCAGATGGCAGCAAACCGCAACATTTCGGCACGGAGCGGAAAATGGAAATACATTCCCCCATGCAAAGGAGCGCCAATGATAACATGGGGACCGAAAATTGAGACAGGATACTCCGTCGAGCCGCAGCTCTACCGCGACAAGGATGAAAGAGTGAACAGAGCTGCCAAAAATTCCGAAAAAGTGGAGCGTTTGCAGAAAGCAGTTGAGTACATACGCACCACTCCCACGAACAGGAAACTGGAATGAAAGCACAAGCAAAGAATACGTAATCTTCCGCCTATGCGAGGTTTAGGCGGAGGAGTTTGACGGTTTTGACGATGTGTTCGGTCAAATTCCCTTCCCCGTTCGGGTACTCCCTCTTATCCAAGCTAATCTTTGGACACATCTTTTAGCTTTTTATGTTTTGCTAATTTCTTTAAAATAAGAAACTTAAAAAAGCTGTCCCTCTTGAAGGGGGACGAGAACTTTTTTCTCGGAAAAAAGTTCGGAGGGGGTTCTTAACCTATCGTACTACAATAAACCTTGCTACGCGAGAAAAACCCCTCCGTCTTCAATCGCTAATCGCGCTTGAATCCACCTCCCCTTTAAGGGCAGGAACTTTTTTAGTAAGCTATTTTGTTGATATTTAAAAATATAGCAAATATCGATTAAAATAAGATGTGACCAAAGATTAGCTTATCCAAGAGGGAGAGTTGTTTTTGTCTGTTACTCAACACATTAAAAAGCTCCGTCTCTTATGAACAGATTAGTTCTTTTTCACGTGCATGAGTCATTGCCACTCGGAAGGCTTTAGCCTCCTCCGAGAATATTTTTTTGAAAAAAGCGCAATAAAGCGGAGAAACGGAAAGTTTTTGTCTTAAAAGCCATTCTATTGCAAAATTTTGATTATTTTTGCAATATGAAATATTACACCCTGAATTTTAACAAAACAACATAATATTTTCAAAAAAACATGAAGAACATTTTCCGTCCCCTGACATTTGCCGCACTTGTTGCAGCATCTGCATGCGCGTTCGCCAACAACGACGCCAAAGAGATTTTCAGCGACGACTTCAACAACAAGTCGGCATCATTGAAAAGCTGGACACTCGACAAATGCCCTAAAGGCGCATCAATCAAATTCGTGAAAGAGGGTCCCGACCAGTCACGTTGCATCAAAATCACAAGCAGCGAGCGCGGAGCACTCAAAATCACCAAGCACATCACAGGACTCAACCCCAACACATTCTACCGTGTATCGGCAAAAGTAAAGACACAGGATGTAAAGGGCGACTCTGTTCACGGACGCTACCTCGAAGGACGCGGAGCTGTTCTCTATCTTGATGTACTCGACAAGAATTCCGACCAGCCCTGGAACGCATCTAAATTCCTCTACGGAACCAACGACTGGCAGGAGGTGTACATGGACTTCGTAAGCGACGAGAAGGGCGAGACATACGTAAGCTGCGGTCTCGGCTTCCCCGGCGGCACATACAACGGCGGTAAATCAAAGGGTACAGTGTGGTACGACGATGTAAAAATCACAGAGACACCCAAGAATGCACTCTACATACGCGAGAGCAAGCATATCAAACTCGCCATCGACCCCAAGCACGTAACAGTAGACGACAAGACCGTTAGCGAATGGTTGGCTTGTCTTGACAAAGCCTATGAGGCATACGAGGAACTTCTCGGTTGCGTACCCTACAACGGCCGCAAAATCAGCATCCTCACCACTCCCGGTATGGAGGCAGGCTATTGGGCGCTTGCCGGTAACCCCATTCTTTGGAACGACAATGTAGATGTTAAAGGTCTGCTCAACAAATTCCAGAAGAACAAAGACTGGGGCTTCGGTATCCTCCACGAAATCGGCCACACATTCTCAGCCGGCACAGCAAAGGGCGACGGTTACGGTTCATGGAACTGGAACGATGAGATTTTCGCAAACTTCCGTATGTCATACGCACTTGACAAGCACGAAGCTATAATGTCGCAGAACACAACATACATGGGCGACAACATCGGTTACTACAAGCGTGCATATAAAAACAGCGTAGCAAAGGGCAATCTTGACTCAGGTGACGCAATCCACTACACACTCATGCGTATAGCAGAAATCTACGGCTGGGACGTTTACAAGAAAGCCTTCCATAAGCTCTACAACACTCCCGACAGTCAGCTCGGCCGTTTCAAGAACAACTACGAAAAATTCCAGTGTCTGATGAAATACGTTTCAGAGGCTGCAACAGAAATCGTAGGCTATCAGGTAGATGTTACACGCACCTGCTACACTCCCAAAGAGCTTGAAATGATTAAAGCAGCATTGACAAAGTAATCCATCGACAAACTTTAATAATTATACAATATGAAGAAAATCCAGTTAATCATTGCGTTACTGCTCATGTCAGTGGTAACAGTCAGCGCTCAGAAACAGTGCTGGACCATCAATCCCGAGACTAATGCCATCGAGATGATTCTCAATGACGAGACTCTTCCCTACAGCGACCACATGGAGATGAGTGGCGAGATGGTATCATTCGTTACACGTTGGAACATCGACGCCGACAAGAACTTCTCACAGGAGCGTTCTTTGGTATTCCCCATGCTCCGTACAATCCCCAACAATACTCACGGTTCACTCATGTACCGAGTGCAGACTGATGTTATCTCAATGTTGGGTATCAACAACCTTGCCCCCGTACAGCTTGGTTCAAAGAAGGTATCTATCAACGGTGCGCTCCAGGTTACAAGCCAGTATGGTATCGGCATCGTGAACACAGGTGCTGCCCGCAAACGCGCTCCCTCTCCCGTTGTTGAGGTAACAACAACCATCTTCCCCAGCACCACACTTCCCATGATGTGCGAGCTTTACGAGGTGAAGAACATCACAGGCCGCACACTTACAGTTGCAGTTCCCGAATTCGTTCAGAAGCTGAAGACAGACCCCGCTAAGGGCGTTGATGGCACATACATCATCCAGTCTGAGGTTTACGGTTCAGGTACATACAAAATCGAGCCCGGCAAGAGCATCGAGTTCGGCGCAGCATTCCAAGCTTACCGCGAGAAAGGCGAAAAGGCTATCACTCCCGACGTAAAGGCTGAGTACGCAAAGCGTATGGCATACATCGCCAACAGCATCGACGGTGCACTTGTTCTTGAGACACCCGAAAAGGTTATCGACACAGAGTTCCGCTTCTCTAAGATTCGTGCATCGGAGAGTATCTACCGCACAAAGGGTGGTCTTATGCACGGCCCCGGTGGTGAGTCATACTACGCTGCCATCTGGTGTAACGACCAGTCAGAGTACGTAAGCCCCTTGTTCCCCTACATGGGCTACCAGATTGGTAACGAGTCTGCACTCAACTGCTACAAACTCTTCGCTCGCTACATGAACGACGAGTACAAATACATCCCCAGCTCTATCATTGCCGAAGGTATCGACACATGGGGCGGTGCCGGCGACCGTGGCGACGCAGCCATGAACGCTCACGGTGCAACACGTTATCTCCTTGCTCGCGCCGACAAAGAGGAGGCTAAAGAGATATGGCCCTTCATCAAGTGGTGTCTCGAATACACACGCCGTCAGTTGAACGATGCCGGTGTTCCCCGCTCTGACCGCGACGAGCTTGAAGGCCGCTTCCCCTCAGGCGAGGCTAACCTCTGCACAGCTACACTCTACTACGACGGTCTTGTAAACGCAGCATACCTTGCTCCCCTTGTAGGCGAACCCAAATTGGCTGCCACATACAGAAAGCAGGCTGAGGAACTGAAGAAAAACATCAACAAATACTTCTCGGCTAACGTAAGCGGCTACGAGACATACCGTTACTACGAGGGCAACACAGTGCTCCGTTCATGGATCTGTATGCCCCTTGTATTCGGCTTCAAAGAGCGTGCACAGGGCACAATCGATGCTCTCTACTCAGACAAGCTTTGCACAATCGACGGTCTTCTCACAGCTGAGGGCGATGTAACATTCTGGGACCGCTCTACACTCTACGCACTCCGTGGCGTATATGTTGTAGGCGCAGCAGACAAGGCTACAAAGCAGTTGCTCGACTACTCTAACCGTCGTCTTCTCGGCACACACGTTCCCTACCCCATCGAGGCATGGCCCGAGGGTTCACAGCGTCACCTCTCAGCAGAGAGCGGTCTCTACTGCCGTATCATCACTGAAGGTCTCTTCGGTATCCACCCCACAAGTTTCAACTCTTTCAACCTCACAATCCAGCTTCCCTCTGCATGGAACGAAATGGCACTCCGCCACGTGAAGTTGTTCGGCGCCGACTTCGACATCGAGGTTACACGCAAGTCTGAAACTCGCGCTCAGGTAATCATCAAGAACGGCAAGAAAGAGAAGAAATACACCGTTCGCATCGGCGAGACAATCAAGAATATCAAAATCTAATAACCATACACTTTAAAAATCTCCTGCCCTGCCACATGGTGACAGGGTGGGAGATTATAAATTTATAAACAACATAGCAATATGAAGAAAATATTCAAATTGTTTGCCCTTGCGGCAATGGCAGTCGTTGCTGCCTGCTCTTCGACACCCGAAGGCAAGACTGTATATGTGAAGGACTACATCACAGAGGATATGAAGGAGGACGCTTATCCCGGCATCCGCCTTGCACTCGAAGAGGCACTCAAGGCTCCCAACAGCACATTGGTGTTCCCCGGCGACACACTCTTCATCAAGGATAAATACTGCTTCGAGAAATACCTCTACATAAGCAACAACAGCGAAGGCAAGAAACGCATCGCCATGAACATCGAGAATGCCGAAGGCCTCACAATCGAGGGTAACGGAACAACACTTCTCTTCACAGGCTTCATCTCTCCCTTCAACGTAGAGAACTCAAGCAACATCACCATCAAGGATCTCAACATCGACTTTACACACACATTCAACTCACAGGGTGAGATTATGGCAGTGGGCGACGGTTGGTTGGAGCTCAAGTTCCCCGAGGGCTACAAGGTAGACATCCAGAGCGGTCTTCTCCGCATCCGCGACAAGAACAACATCACCTACCCCTACGGCAGCCTTCTCGAATTTGACGGCAAGAAGAAAGAGGTAGCATACTACGTTCACGACTACTGGTTGTGGAGCGGTTTGCAGGCTGAGGCTCTTCCCAACGGCAACTTCAAGATATTCCTGAAAGACCTTACAGGTACAGTAGGCAACATCATGGCATTCGGTGCAGCACGCCGTTCTAACCCCGGCTTCACATTCGACGAGTGCCAGACAGTGCTTGTACAGAACGTGAACCTCTACCACTGCGGCGGTATGGGCTTCATCGTACAGCGCGTAAGAGACATCGAGCTGAACAAGGTAAATGTTGTTCCCACTCCCGGCAGCAACCGCATCATCAGCGCCACAGCCGATGCCACACACTTCATCAACTGCGGCGGCTACCTGCGCATGATCGACTGTAAGTTCACAAACCAGAAGGACGATGCTACAAACATCCACGGTTGGTACGCAATGACACGCGAGATTGTAAACGACAACACAATCCTCGTATGGTACAACTACGGCAAGGACTTCGTACGCCCCGGCATGAACATGGAGATTGCCAACCACAAGACCATGATGACATACGCTCACCGTGTAGTAAAGTCAATCAGAAAAATCAACAGCGAGCTTGCTGAGATTACCTTCACCGAGGCACTTCCCAAAGAGCTTCAGATTAAAGACCCCATCGCTTGCGAGGATCAGTATCCCGATGTACTCATCAAGGGCTGCCACTTTGCAAACAACCGCGCACGCGGTCTTCTCATCGGTTCACGCGGCGAGGTAATCATCGAGAACAACTACTTCCACGTACCCGGCTCATCAATCCTCTTCGAGGGCGACGGCAGCTACTGGTACGAGCAGTCAGGTGTACGCAACGTACAGGTGCGCAACAACATGTTCGACAACTGTCTCTACGGTTGCAAGACATGGGGCGATGCACACATCGCATACAACAGCCGCATCAGCGAGCAGGAGAACAGCCGCTACCACAAGAACATCGTGGTTGAGGGCAACACATTCCGCACATTCGACCCCCGTATCCTCTACCTCTGCTGCTTCGACGGCATCACATACCGCAACAACAAGATTGAGGAGAGCACCGACTATGTATATGCACGCGAGGAGAAAAACCCCTTCGTCATCAAGCACTGCGACAACGTAGTAATCGAATAATTCTCATAGAAATATGAAAAGAATATCACTTCTTTTTACAGCTTTAGCCTGCCTGCTCACTGCTGCGCAGGCTAAAGTCGTTCTACCCTCCATCCTCGGAAGCGACATGGTGCTGCAACGCAACACCGAAGTTAACCTGTGGGGAGAGGCTGAACCCGACAAGAAAGTAACCATCACAGCATCGTGGACAAAGGAAAAGTTCAGCGCCAAAGCCGACAAGGATGGCAAATGGGCTACAAAAATCCCCACAGCCGATGCAGGAGGCCCCTACACAATGACCTTCGACGATGGCGAAAAGACCGAACTGACAAACATCCTGCTTGGCGAGGTGTGGATAGCCGGCGGACAGTCCAACATGGAGATGCCCGTAGGCGGATATATGTACCAGCCTATCAACGGTGTCGAAAAGGACATTGCCGAGGCATACGACTACCCCAACATACGTATGTTCACCGTACCCCGCTGCATATCGGATACACCCAAAGAGGACTGCGACACCATCTGGCGCACATCAAACCCCATGACCGTACGCACATTCAGCGCTATCGCCTACCTCTTCGCAAAAGAGCTCAACAAGATGCTCGATGTACCCATCGGTATAGTAACATCAAACTGGGGCGGCACAATCATCGAAGCATGGATGAGCAAGGAGAGCATCACCGCCATCGAAGGCCGCAACGCTGCGTATGACTCACGCCGCCGAGGAGAGAACGCATTTGCAGCTCTCTACAACGGTATGATACGCCCCATCTGCAACTTCACTGCAAAAGGATTCATCTGGTATCAGGGCGAATCGAACCGCGGCAACTGGTACGACTACGCAAAGCTTCAGAAAGCACAGGTAAAACTGTGGCGCGAAATATGGGGCAACGACAAGATGCCATTCTATATCACACAGATTGCACCCTACTGCTACGAAGGCCCCTCAAAACGCCTAAATGCACTCTTCATCGACCAGCAGTGGAAAGCAGCCGACGAGATTGAATACTGCGATGTTGCCACCACACAGGATGCAGGCGATTACAGCCACATACATCCTCTGAAGAAGAAAAGAGTATCGGAGCGTCTTGCACTTCTTGCACTTGCCAACGACTACGGCATTGAAGGCCTGCCTGCGAAGGCACCCCGTTTCGACCATTTTGTAGTAAAGGGCAACAAACTTGAACTTTACTTCAAGAATATTGCACCCGCTTTCACAACCGATCCCCTCGACTACCGGATGTCAAGTTGCTTCTATGGTCGCGAAGAGGCTAAAGGCTTCGAAGTTGCCGGCGAGGATGGTAAATTCTACCCCGCAAAAGGCAATCACCGTTGGTACTACAACACAATAGAAGTGTGGTCAGACTCTGTTCCTAACCCCGTAGCCGTACGTTATGCTTACTGCAACTACTCGTTCGATGCAAATGTACGCACACAGTTGGGTCAAGCACTCCCCTCATTCCGCAGCGACCAATGGGATATTAAAGACAATGAGTTAAAATAAGATAATAATAAGGTAAAAAGTCATGAAAAAAATATCAATTCTTGCAGTTGTGCTCGCATGCGTATTCGGCGCGGCACAGGCAAAAGTGACTCTCCCCTCGGTGCTTGGCAGCAATATGGTGCTTCAGCGTAACACCGATGTAAATCTGTGGGGAACAGCCGAGGCCAATAAAAACGTGAAAATTACAGCATCGTGGACAAAAGAGAAATTCAGCGTAAAGGCCGACAAGGACGGAAAGTGGGCTACAACAATTCCCACCGTAGATGCCGGCGGTCCTTATACCCTTACTTTCGACGATGGTGAGAAGACCGAACTGACAAACATCCTGCTTGGCGAGGTGTGGGTGTGCAGCGGCCAGTCCAATATGGAAATGCCTGTTGGCGGCTATATGTATCAGCCGGTCGATGGAGCCCTTGAACATATAAAGGAGGCATGCAAATATTCAGATATCCGCATGTTCACAGTACCCCGCTGTACATCAAATACACTTCAAGAAGATTGCGATACAATGTGGCGCGAATCTTCTCCCATGACAGTGCGCACCTTCAGCGCAGCAGCCTACTTCTTCGGCAAAGAGCTTCAGAAGATGCTCAATGTCCCTGTTGGTCTCATCACAGCCAATTGGGGCGGTACACGCATCGAGGCATGGATGAGCAAAGAGAGCCTCGACGGAGTAGAAGGCCGCAACTTAAGCTACGACAAAAAATATCGTGGACCAAACGCAAACAATGTACTCTACAACGGTATGATACACCCCATAAGCAAATTCACAGCAAAAGGATTTATATGGTATCAGGGCTGCGCCAACCGTTACAACTGGTTCGACTATGCAAAATTGCAGAAGTCGATGATTGAGGGATGGCGTAAGGATTGGGGCAACGACAAGATGCCTTTCTACTTTGTGCAGATAGCCCCCTACTGCTACGAGGGACACAAACTGCGTGGTACTGCAGTATTTGTCGACGAGCAGTGGAAGTGTGCCGACGAGGTTGAGAACTGCGACATTGTCTGCACAACCGACATTGGCGATTTCGCGCTCATACACCCCGCAGGAAAGGATAAGGTTGGTCAGCGCCTTGCCAATCTCGCTCTCACCAACGACTACGGCATCGAAGGTCTCCCCGCCAAGTACCCCCGCTTTAAGTCATTCGAGAAGAAAGGCAACAAGCTCGTACTCAGCTTCGCCAACATGACACGCGCCAACAACTTCGATGTTGCAGACCCCACACAGCAGGACTGCTTCAACGCACGCGAACGCGCCAAAGGATTTGAAGTTGCAGGTGCCGACAAGAAATTCTATCCCGCACAAGCCAACCACGTATGGTGCAGCAACACCATCGAAGTGTGGTCAGACTCTGTTGCCGAACCCGTTGCAGTACGCTACGCTTATCAGAACTACTCGTTCGAAGCAAACGTGAAGACACTGCTCGGACTCCCCCTCCCCTCATTCCGCAGCGACAACTGGGAAGTTGAGGACATAGGAATCAAGTAAAAAAACTATGATTGCTATATGCCGGTGCATCAATATAATTTTGATGCACCGGCATAAATATTTTGGGAGGTTATATAAACAACGTAACAGTTGGTGTATTATGACACAACTGCATGTTTTTTTGCGCAGTTCTTTTAGTTATGAAAAAATATCATTATCTTGCGCTTTTAAACTACAACCAAATGGAATGATATGAGAAAAAGAGTTCTTTTTATATGCACTATACTGCTTGCAGCAATGGTCAATGCACAGGAATTTGTAACCTACAAAGAGGCAAAAGACCCTGTGAAGGTATCAGAAAGAAGCAAGGTTGCATGGAAAGAGGCGAAAAAGATGGAGGCACAATGGGTCTCTGCCGACTCACTCTATTCGCGCAGCGAAGTTCCTGCGAAGAGCGGCGTCACAGTACGCGTTCTCGAAGGATGGAAAGGAGAGCGAGTCTCTGCCCAATTGTTGCTGTGGAGCGGCAAAGGGGTTGATGGCATAAAATGCAAGGTCAAGGATTTTGTTTCGACAGATGCAAAGATGCCTGCCGACATTGCAAAGGCACGCTTTGTAAGGTACACAATAGCCGACCAGGGCGGTTATGACTGCCGTTGCGACAGAGGACCAAAGCACAAGGCATTTCTTGCTCCCGACATGATAGATACGCTCAATGTCTTCAACATGGAGCCGCATAGCGTGCGCCCCGTGTGGGTAACAGTCGACATCCCAAGCGATGCAAAGCCTGGAAGATACAGCTCGGCGATAGTAGTTACCGCCAAAGGAGTCGGCAAGACAATCCTTCCCCTCGAAGTGGAAGTCATAGACCAGACACTCCCCGAATACACACAATGGAGCTACCATCTCGACTTGTGGCAACACCCATCGGCAGTGGCACGCGCACTCAACCTCGAAATGTGGAGCGACGAACACTTCGAAGCACTCAAGCAGCAGATGAAACTACTTGCCGAAGCAGGCCAGAAGGTCATCACCACCACACTGAACCGTGACCCGTGGGGCTCGCAGACTTTCGACGATTACGAGGACATGATTATATGGACAAAAGACAAAAAGGGCAATTGGAGTTTCGACTATACAGTATTCGACCGCTATGTGGAGATGATGATGGAGCTGGGTATAAAGAAACAGATAAACTGCTACTCTATGCTTCCGTGGAACAACCGCCTCAATTGGTACGAAAACAATGAATTATTCAAGGTCTCGTCGATAAACCCCAAGAGCGAACGCTACGAAGAGATGTGGAGCGTCTTCCTGCAGGATTTTGTCAAACACCTGAAAGAGAAGGGATGGTTGGAGATAACCAATATCGCTACCGATGAACGTTCTCCCGAAGAGATGGAGATTGTTGTGAACCTCATAAAGAAGTACGCTCCCGAATTGGGATTTGCCATGGCTGACAACAAAGCATCGTTCCGTCGCATACCCAATGTCAGGGACTGCTGCGTAGCACAACGACAGGGTTATCTCACCCACGAAGAGATAAACGAGCGCCGCGCCAAAGGTTATGTAACCACATTCTATGTGTGCTGCAGCACCTACTTCCCCAACAGCTTCACCTATTCGCAGCCATGGGAGTCGGAACTTCTCAGCTGGCATGCCATTTCCAAGGACTACGACGGCCAATTGCGCTGGGCATATAATTCCTGGCCGGCACGCCCCGAGTACGACTCACGCTTCAGAACCATGGCATCAGGCGACACATACCAGGTTTATCCGTACGCACGTACCAGTATGCGTTTCGAGCGTCTCAGGGATGGTATCGAGGCCTACGAAAAGATAAAGATTCTGCGCAAGAAGTACAGCGACAGAAGCGATGTGCTTGCACCGCTTGAGAAGAAACTCGAAAAAATGGCAACTATGCGTCTTACAGACACCAACCTCCCCTGGCATGCGATGATGGAAGAGGTTGCAGGCATGCTCAACTCCATATCCAGGAAATTGGCGGAATAACACCCCTCCCTAAAGACCTTAATGGCCTTAAAGACTTTAAAAACCCTAAATAATTACAACATGAAAAAGATTAAACTGATTTTACTTACACTATCATTACTGTTTGCAGCCTCCGTACCCGCTGCAAAGGCAGTACAAGCCCCGGACCGTCTCGAACTTGACGGCGATTCAATCTGGGTGCCCGGTGATGCACTCATCACAAAGGCAGCGCAGATAACTGCCAACAACACACAGTCGGGATTCCCTACATCAAACCTGTTGCGCCCCGAAAGCGACGGAGTAGGTACCAACCAGTACATCTGGCACACCTCATGGGGCTCACCTCCCGTACCTCCCAGAGGCACTGACACCTATCTGCAGGTGCAGTTCGACAAGCCACAGACAGACATCATCTTCACAATGATAGGCTCTACATGGGTAGCCACGAACGACACCCCCACAGAGATGATCATACGAGCTACCAACGACCCCAATGGAGAGTGGACAGACATCGACCATCTCACAGAGATGCAGTACGACTTCACAGGCTTCTCACCCGACCGCTACACATCGCCCCGCATCGCCCTCGGTGCAGAATACAGCTATGTGCGCTTCGTAGTAAAGAAGACCATGAACGCAGGCGTAGCAAGCCGATACGACACCAATGGCAACCCCTTCGTATCACTCGGCCGTTTCCAGGTGTACAACGCTGTGAAGAGCGCCCCCTCCCCCGTTGACCCCAAAGAGAACATCAATCTGTTGTTCATCGGCAACAGTATTACATACGGTGCAGGACTCAGCAACCCCACCACCGAAGCACCTCCCGCCGTATGCCGCGAACTTGTCGAAGAGGCCACAGGCATCACCACAAACCTCTACAATGGCGGACACTCAGGCATCACCACACTTGGCTTCATGCCCGGCCGCGACGACTTGTCGCGCTTGATAAGTGCAGCAAAAGCCTTCAAGAAGAACAACGGCGGCGCCATCTACATCTCCATCATGCTGGGAACAAATGACAGCGCCATGTCAGGCCCTGAGGGAGCACCTGTAAGCACTGACAACTACAAGGCCAACATGAAAGCCATCATTGACGAACTTATAAAATCCGTACCCGACTGCAAGATATTGCTCAACTACCCCATTTGGTACAGCCCCAACACATACAACGGCGGCAAATATCTGCAAGAGGGACTCGACCGTCTGCACAGCTACTACCCCATCCTCGATGCCATCGCCGAAGAGTATGAGCAGGTAACCGCAGGCGACCGTCTGGCATGGGACTACTTCAAAGAGCAGCAATCGCTCTTTATTGCCGAGGCAGGCTATTCGGGAACATTCTATCTGCACCCCAACGCACAAGGTGCCCGCCGTCTTGCCGAAGTATGGACAAGCAGCCTCCTCGACATGATTGCAGCCGACAGCATAGCAACAAAAGTAAGCTACCGTATAGAAGACACAGAGGGCAACCTGCTCGAAGAAATAGAGTATGTGGGACACCCCGGCGATACAATAAGCGAAATGCCCGATTTTGCAGGAAAACGCGCCTACACCAATTACACCATAAAGACACCGACAGTAATCAAGAAAGGCGAAAAGAACATCGTAACAGTTGTTGCAACATGGGAATTGCCCTTTGAAACATCCAAAGACCTCAAAAATGCCCATTGGTACAACATGGCTCTGCGCGAAGGCACAAGCTACGCGACATCCGGCAACAGCTACAAATGCAACCCCGCCACCACAAAAGAGGATGCAATAACCTTCCCCTATCAGTGGGCCTTCGATGGCGACCCCTATAAAGGCATAATAGTATATAACCGTGCCGACACCACAAAGACACTCGCAAATGTAAATGGCAAGGCCATCCTCGCCAACAAAGTATACAGATGGAAAATAGAGGAGGCCGTAAGCGGCTTCCTGCTCGCAAACGAAGAGGGCAAATACATTAACGAATATGGCGGCGCCGGTGGCCAGCTTGCCTTCTGGACCAATCCTACCGACAATGGCAGCATATTCACAGTAAGCGAAGTTGGCTCAATGCCAGTCAAGAGCGTGAAGCTGCCCTCAGGAGCATCCATAAAGATTTTCATTGCACCAGCAGATAAATCAAACGGCCGCGCCATACTTATTTGCCCCGGCGGCGGATATGCCTTCATAGCCGGCAGCAACGAGGGTGCCGATTGGTCGTCATACTTCAACAACCTCGGCTACACAGTAGCAGTCATTGCATACACAGTACCCCCCACATCGGCCGGGATGCCCTTGAAGCAGGCACGCGAAGCAATGAGCTATCTGCGCGATAATGGCGAAGAGCTCCGCGTAACCACCAAACAGGTTGGAGTGATGGGCTTCAGCGCCGGCGGCCACCTTGCCTCCACCGTAGCCACACAGACTAAAGGCGACGAACGTCCCGCATTCCAGATACTCTTCTACCCTGTAATCACAATGGACGCATCGTACACCCACAGCGGCTCACGCCAGAACCTTATAGGCAGCAACGGAGCACCCTCACTCGTAAGACAATACAGCAGCGAGAAACGTGTTACTGAGGAGACACCTATGGCCTACCTCTGCTGGGCCGACGACGACAATATAGTATCAGCCCGCAACAGCAGGGAGTATATCACAGCGCTGAACAATAAAAACATCCCCGTACACTCGATAAACTTCCCCGACGGCGGACACGGCTTCGGCTACAACCCCACATTCGTACACCACGACGAGATAATGAAAGACCTCACAGAGTGGATGCTTGGTATAGACGGCATACTCACCAACATCGAAACACCCGTCTGTGACGAAGCAGCAGAAGAAGGCACATACTACAACCTGTTGGGACAGCCCGTAGAGAAACCGCAAAAGGGTATCTACATAAATAAGAAACGTAAGATTTTTGTAAAGTAATCCCTAAGAAAAGAACAGAGATACAGCCGATGAACCATTGAATTAGGTTCATCGGCTGTATCTCTGTTTAAATAGGTTTTTACTTCTTTCCTTTTCTTTTGGGGTTTGCGGGAAACCATCCCTTTTCAACCCTCTTGCGCTGCTCGAAAATCTCGCCTATGCTCCAGAATGAAGAGAAGGCAAAAACCCCAAGCAAAATGGATATTACAGTATCAGCGACAAGCAACGAGGCAGCACACCCCACAATGCCGCCGACAAGGAACAGCCACCAGCTTCCGACACCAAGATAATACTCGGCCTTTATCACCAACGGGTGAAAAAGCCCTATTATAAGAAAGGTTGCAACACCTATAATCAATCCGAAAAAATTTAATTCCATAAAATTAGTCTCCAATCATATCCAATAACTGCGCAGCTGTAAGCTTATTGCTCACATCGGAACCTTCCAACAGAGCATCGGCCATATTCCTCTTCGACTGGTGCAGGCGCAGAATCTTCTCTTCAATAGTATTCTTCGACACAAGATGATAGACAGTAACATTCTGCTGCTGTCCTATGCGGTAGGCACGGTCGGTAGCCTGCTGTTCGATAGCCGGATTCCACCACGGGTCGAGGTGCACAACATAATTGGCACCCGTAAGGTTCAATCCGAGACCTCCGGCCTTCAAACTTATGATGAAGAGCGATGTTTCGCCCTGCTGGAATCTCTGTACCAACTTCTCGCGTTGCTTTATGGTGGTGCCTCCATCGAGATAAAGATATTCGATTCCCGCCTCGTCGAGCCTCTTTTTTACAATATCCAAAAAGCTCGTAAACTGACTGAAAAGCAGCGTGCGATTGCCACCGGTGGTTATATTCTCCAATGTGCTCATCAAGAGATCAATCTTGGCGCAACTGCCGGTCCACTCCTTCTTCACCAACGAAGCACAGCAGGCAGCCTGTCGCAAACGGGTAATTTCGGCCAGCGTCTGCACCTCAATCTTGTTGCCACCCTCCTTAAGCATATTCTCGGCCCGACGACGAATAAATTCATATACCGAAAGTTCCTCATCGGTAAGCTCCACCGGCAGTATAATCTCATTCTTTTCGGGAAGGTCGTCAAGGACATCGGCCTTTGTGCGGCGAAGCATAAAGGGCTGCACCAGACGCTTGAGTTGCTTCTGTCGCTCCTTGTCCTTCTCCTCCTCTATCGGTTGCATATACTTACGCTTGAAGACCTCCCATCCTCCGAGCAGGCCGGGATTTACAAACTGGAAGAGATTCCACAACTCACCTAAATTGTTCTGTATGGGTGTACCGGTAAGTATCATACGGCTCTTGCAGTTCAGTTTCATGGTAACAGCCGAAGTCTTTGTGTCGCGATTCTTTATGGCATGTGCCTCGTCAAGCACAACAACATTCCACTCCTTTTCTACGATAGCATCGCCCGAGAGAAGCATTCCGTATGACGACAGCACCACTGCACCCGCTGCGGCCTCCTTTATGGCTGCAGCGCGGTCATCAGCGCTATTAAGCACCACTACATTCAGCGATGGAGCAAAGCGTTCCAGTTCTCGTTTCCAGTTAGGCACCACCGACACTGGAGCCACGACCAACGATGCACCTTCGGCCACTTTGTGCAGAAGAAAAGCTATCGTCTGTACAGTCTTACCCAATCCCATGTCATCGGCGAGACATATACCGGCTCCCCAACTATCCATTCTCGCCATCCATTGGAAACCGTCCACCTGATAGTCACGCAGTGTAGCCTGCAATGTTTTTGGAATAGAAAATTCCTTTTCGGCACTCTCCTTAATGGATTTGCGCAATTTATTAAGTTTACTGTCACTCTTTACAACAAAGGAGCCTTTCAGAGCATCATCGCCCAATGTGGCTGCTCCAAAATGCGAAACGCGCATTTTGCCGCGCTCAAGTGTACTTACAGCCTCCAGACGCGAAAGTTGTTTCCTTAGCGAACTATTGAGCATTACATACTCATCATCGCTTATTTTCACAAAATTGCCTTTCGAGCTACCCAGAAATTGCAGAAGCTGCGCCACGGTAAGTATTGTATTATCGTCGAGATTGACATCTCCCTCTATTTCGAACCATGAGTTTTTTGACTTCATGGTTATGTTCCAGTCGGAGGGATTGACAGCCTTTTTCAGTTTCAATTTCTTGTCCGAATCCCATTCGAGCAGACATATTTCGGGATTTTCGTGCACGAAATTCATGATAGAGAGAAGCCCTGCGGTGGTCGTCTCAAACTCCGCCCCGACGACTCCACTCAGCATATCAACTTCATTTTCAACAAAATCCGAGAAAGCCTTTATGTTTTGTTCCTCTTCGCTGATGCTTCGTCTTACACGGTAACGCACACCATCGGCCGTATCAGAAACCATTGTCTGCCCCTCTCCCGGCGCAAACTGCCGCTCTCCGCCTGCAAGCGGACGAACCTTTGGGGATATTTTGTAAACATCTGTCGCCGAAGCACCTATCTGCACAGATATTATAGGGGAGCCTTCGACACATTCAAGCGATGAGCCGCCTTCGAGCATTTCGGAATGAACCTCCACGATACTGCTCAACTTTTTCAGGAAAGAGGGCATTCTCGACTCCGCCTCCAACGGAACAGATTTCAGGCTGAGTATTTGCTCATACAATGGCAGATACTCCCTGTTGATATTTATCACACAATATTCGGTGTTACTCAATTTCCTTACAAGCACCCCTCTTGTGGCACTGCTTAAATCTTTACTTGAAACATTCGATTCTATTACAAAAGATTTCTTGTTTTTCTTCACCTCGAAATAGAGATGCTCGGTTGTAACTTTAACCGGTTCGAAAGGTGCAAACTGTCCATAAAACAGTCGCTGGTCGTCAACCATAAATGGAACAACATCTTCTACTTGAAGGTAATGTTTGCGCTTATATAGACCTAATATCTTTAGGTCTGTTTCATTCATATATGGCAAATTCCCGCTTTCGTACATAACAGCGGAAATCTTTTTTCCGGCACCCCATTTGCCATTTTTCAATTTTTGCTGTTCGCGCACTTCAACATCGCTTCTTAAGCCGATTATATACGCCATGCGAATATCGCTTTCCTCTTTTTTAATTTCTCCCGAGTCATTTATACCCGAATCGATATTGTCGAATACGGTTTCCCATTGCTGCTTGCGGTATATCGAAGAGAGAACCGGTTTCTCACCGTAAAGCGATTTCAGTTCTTCGCGCTCGCTGTCAGTGAGATTAAGATAGGCTGAAAGTTCGTGACGCAATATCTTGTAGACAGGAGGCGAGTAAGGCTTCTCTATCTTTTTAAGATAGGATGATATTCCCCAATATTTGGCAAAGAGGTATGCAAAATGAAGTTCACATTTCGATAAATCTTCAAAAAAATACCCTTTGTAACTTTTCTCTGTATGTGCATCGGCAAGTGCTCTCGACAGAAAATGTGATGTCCTCATGTAGTTTCTGTCAAGGAATTCCCCCTTATTTCCGAATTGCAACAATTTCATATTCGACTGTGGAGTGTTGTCAAGGAAATATGCCATCAACAGATAGTAATTGGCAACCGTGTTTGAAAAGACATTTTTGACATCCGATATTTTATTACGCTTTTTCAGCGCCTCGGCAAACAACTGGACAGCCTTGCTGTTATCGCCCTTGTTCATGCAACGTATAGCATCGACAAGATAATGCATATAAGGATTCTTCGAAAGGTACTGCGCATTGTAGGAACCGTCGTAGAAGAAACGGTATATTCCCGCAATTGCAAACAATTCTTCCCGCACAGTTTTGCCGATGGAAGGATGCTCTTCAATTACTGCTATAAGTCCATCGTAATCAAATGGAGTATCTTCGCGAAAACTTCTGACAACTGCATTACGCACAATAAACCTGAACATTTCGCTGTAGAGCGAACAGAATAGCGGCGAAAGGGTTGTATCTGTTATATGAGGAATAAACATCCATGAATATGCCTCCATCCTCCACAGAAAATTTATTTGTGGCAAAGGCTTCCCGTCGACATATCTGCACAAGAGGTTGCGTATATCGTCAACAGCACCGCGACTCCTGTCGAATTTGGAAAAATCCCTTATCCATGCTCTCCGTTCCGAGTATAGGAACAAAAGCACACCCAACAGTTCTTCTATTTTAACACTATAGCAGACTGTTTTCGTAAAAATGTGCCCCATATGGACTACAATCATCCCCGAATTTACAAGCTCGCCGGACACAACACTCATGCTCAAGCCCAGTTTGGACAAGCGTGATTTAAGTTCCGACTCCGTAATTGAATAGGAGCCGTATATATCATTATTATAATACAAATATGCCATTGAGCATAAAGCTATCTGTGCATTTACACTCAGCGAAGAGTATCTGTTGAAATCAATCATGCGTACCTTGTTTTATTTTCCCTTTACTATTTTCTTGATGTCATTCAACTTGTTAAGCGCTTCGAGCGGTGTCAGATTGTTGACATCTATATTAAGAATCTCATCGCGTATCTGCGAAAGTACAGGGTCGTCGAGCTGGAAGAAGTTAAGTTGCATTCCCTCGCGCGTGTCGGCAATCTCAGTGGCAACGCTCTTAATCTCGCCCTTACCGCTTGATGCCTCAAGTTGGGAGAGTATCTGTTCCGAACGGCCAACGATGCTCTTGGGCATTCCCGCGAGCTTTGCCACATGAATACCGAAGGAGTGCTCGCTGCCGCCGGGCATAAGTTTTCTGAGGAATATCACCCTGCCATCCTTTTCGTGTACCGATACATTGAAATTCCTGATGCGCGGGAAGCTCTTTTCCATTTCGTTAAGTTCGTGATAATGGGTAGCAAAGAGGGTGCGTGCCCTGCCGCGCGAATATTCGTGTATATACTCCACGATGGCCCATGCTATCGACATTCCGTCGTATGTGGAAGTACCTCGTCCAAGCTCGTCGAAAAGGACAAGACTGCGCCCCGAAAGGTTGTTGAGGATGTTTGCAGCCTCGGTCATCTCCACCATGAAGGTAGATTCTCCCGCCGAAATATTGTCGCTTGCTCCCACACGGGTGAATATCTTGTCTACGAGACCCACATGGGCACTCTCTGCGGGAACGAAGCATCCTATCTGTGCCAAAAGGGTAATAAGCGCCGTCTGTCTGAGCAGGGCCGACTTACCCGCCATATTGGGACCGGTAACGATGATTATCTGCTGCTTTTCGGTATCAAGGAAGAGGTCGTTGGGAATATACTCCTCGCCCACCGGCAGTTGACGCTCTATCACCGGATGGCGGCCTTTCTTTATATCGAGGATATTCTCCTCGGAAACTACGGGGCGTATATATTTGCATGCACGCGACACCTCGGCAAACGACAGCAGCACATCGAGACGGGCAAGCTGCATGGCATCAGCCTGTATAGCGGGTATGTATGCCGCAAGGTCGCATACAAGATTGTTGAAAATCTCCGTTTCGAGCGCCATAATCTTCTCCTCGGCACCGAGAATTTTCTCTTCATACTCTTTCAGTTCCTGAGTGATGTAACGCTCGGCATTCACAAGCGTCTGCTTGCGTATCCACTCGGCGGGAACATTATCCTTGTAGGTGTTGCGCACCTCAATGTAGTATCCGAATACGTTGTTGAAGGCAATCTTCAGACTGGGAATTGCCGTACGCTCACTCTCGCGTTGCTGTATCTGAAGAAGATAATCCTTACCGTTGTACGATATTGCGCGAAGCTCATCGAGAGCCTCCCTCACTCCGTCAGCAACTACTCCGCCCTTATTGAGCAACAGCGGTGGTTCGGGAACAATCTCGCGTGCAATGCGGTCGCGTATCTCGGCACAACAGTCAAGACGCGCACCAATCTCACGCAGCACAGCATTCGAAGCACCCTCACAGGCCATCTTTATAGGCTCCACAGCCTGAAGGGCTATCTTCAACTGCACAAGCTCGCGCGGAGAGACACGGCCGGCAGCAACTTTGGAAATTATACGTTCCAGGTCGCCAATCATGTGAAGTTGTTCCTCTATCGTATCGCGGAACTCCGGCTCGCGGAAATAGTATTCCACAACATCGAGACGCTCATTGATGGGCTTTACATCCTTCAGAGGAAAAACCATCCAACGCTTCAGCAGGCGGGCACCCATTGCCGTCTTTGTGCGGTCGATGACCGACAACAGCGACGAACCGCCCTCGTGCATACTATCGAGAAGTTCAAGGCTGCGGATGGTGAATTTGTCGAGACGCACATAACGCTCCTCCTCGATGCGGGAGAGCGTGCGTATGTGTGAAATCTGTGTGTGCAACGTAACGGCAAGATAGTGCAACACCGCACCCGATGCCACAATACCGTTTCTCAGATGCGAAATGCCGAAGCCTTTCAGATTCTTCGTCTCAAAATGCTTCGTCAGGCGTTCCATAGCAAACTCCTCGGTAAACACCCAATCGTCAAGTTCATAGACAAGATATTTCGTACCGAAAGCCTCCTCGAAGCGGCGACGCATCCCACGCTCGAAAAGCACCTCCTTGGGACTGAAATTGATAAGCAGTTTATCGACATAATCGAGCGACCCCTCAGCGGTAAGGAATTCACCGGTGGAAATATCGAGGAAAGCCACTCCACACAATCCCTTGCCGAAGTGCACAGCCGCAAGGAAGTTGTTCTCCTTGTAGTTGAGTACATTGTCGTTGATGGATACACCCGGAGTAACAAGTTCGGTGATGCCGCGCTTCACAAGTTTCTTAGCCAGTTTAGGATCCTCAAGCTGGTCGCATATCGCCACACGACGGCCGGCACGGATAAGTTTAGGCAGATAGGTATCAAGAGCATGAAACGGGAATCCGGCCATTTCGAGCGAAGCAACGGCACCCTTGCCATTTGAACGCTTGGTAAGGGTAATTCCCAAAATCTCCGACGCAATAACTGCATCTGTTGAGTATGTCTCGTAAAAATCGCCGCAACGAAAAAGCAGGATGGCATCGGGGTGCTTCGCCTTAAACTCCGCAAACTGCTTCATCATAGGCGTAAGTGCAATATCCTTTTCCGCCATCTTCAAATATATGTTTGTGGTAAATAGTGTGTATTATCTTAGAAGTTGTACTAATGCAAAAGTAACCAAATATTTCGAAACAGACAACAATCTGCCACACAGTTGGAATAGGTTTAGAACTGCCATCCTACCACATTAGCGAACAAAAACGATATTTTTTGTGTTTATTATTGCATAATTAAATAAAATTCACTAACTTGCGACAATTAACAAGCAGCACACACGAAAAACCCCAAGGAGCATGAACAAAGAGAAGATACACATCGAATACCCCATGAAAGGCAGTTCGAACATGATATGGCGTGCAATAGGAACACCACAGGGACTCTCCACATGGTTTGCCGACCAGGTTGAGGTAAACGGTAAGACATACATTTTCCGTTGGGGAAAGAATGAGGAGAGAAAAGCTACCCTTGCCTCACAACGCAACGGTGTCTACGTACGCTTCAAATGGGAGGATGAAGACCAGCACTGCTACTTCGAAATGCGCATCACATACAACGAAATGGTACTGCAGCATGCACTTGAAATCACAGATTTTGCCGAACCTGATGAGGTAGAAGACGTAAAGAATCTATGGGATTCCGAGATTGAACAGTTGCGCCGATGCACAGGTATGTAAGGACAACACACTGCAATTCCTATAAAATACACTGTTTCACATCACAATCATCATTAATACAGCAAAAAAACACCGCACATCCCCTGTAATCTGCAATTTTTCTTGTACTTTTGCAACCACTTAAGAAGAAAAACATAAACACATAACATAAAATGAAAATAGCAATCGTAGGCGTCAGCGGCGCAGTAGGACAGGAATTCCTCCGCGTGCTCGACGAGAGAAATTTCCCCTTTGACGAACTTGTACTCTTCGGTTCGTCACGCAGTGCAGGAACAACATACACATTCCGCGGAACAGAATACACCGTAAAGGAACTTAAGCACAACGACGATTTCAAAGGCATCGACTACGCCTTTGTTTCAGCCGGTGGCTCAACTTCAAAAGAATTTGCCGAGACAATCACAAAGCACGGCACAATAATGATTGACAACTCCAGCGCCTTCCGCATGGACAGTGATGTACCCCTCGTTGTACCCGAAGTGAACCCCACCGATGCTTACGATACTCCCCGCGGCATCATCGCCAACCCCAACTGCACCACCATACAGATGGTAGTTGCACTCAAGGCGATAGAGAATCTCTCACACATCAAGCGCGTACACGCATCAACCTATCAGGCAGCCAGCGGAGCAGGCGCATCGGCTATGGCAGAACTCTACGAGCAGTACCGTCAGGTGCTCGCAGGCGAAGAACCCACAGTAGAGAAGTTCGCCTACCAGCTTGCCTTCAACCTCATTCCCCAGATTGACGTATTCACCGACAACGGATACACCAAAGAGGAGATGAAGATGTACAACGAGACACGCAAAATCATGCACAGCGACATAGAGGTAAGCGCAACATGCGTGCGTGTACCCGCCCTCCGCTCACACTCACAGTCATTGTGGATAGAGACCGAAGAGCCGCTCACAGTAGAGCAGGTACGCGAAGCAGTAGCCGGCGGCGACGGCCTTGTACTCATGGACAACCCCGAAAAGAAGGAGTACCCCATGCCCCTCTTCCTTGCAGGCAAGGATCCCGTATACGCAGGCCGCATCCGCAAGGACCTCACAAACCCCAACGGAATAACAATGTGGATTGTAGGCGACCAGATAAAGAAAGGCGCAGCCCTCAATGCAGTGCAGATCGCAGAATTCCTTATCAACAACCCCAAGAAGTAACAAACAATCCCTCATACATACAAAAGCGGCTCACCATGCGAAGGTGAGCCGCTTTTGTATGTATGAGGTTGTTATTCAGTAAGAATCTCGCCGGAAGCCGACACATATATAATCTTTTCTATGTTGCCACGCTCAATCTCAATGCGGTAAGCCTCACGAAGCGGAGTAACCACATAATCGGCATCATCTATGCGGTAATCGGGGTAAGCATCCTTCACAGCCGCAGGAACCGCTGCCGGAAGTTCCATCATAGAGACATCCCAAGAGGTAGCCACCCACTCGTCGGCAGAATTGAAAAGAACATCCTTTATGCGTGCATCGTGCAGAATCTCCACCTCAAGATAACCTCTCTCATAGTCGGCATCCTTGATTACCGCACCGGGATATTTATCCAGAATGAAAGTCTTAACACTCTCGTCCACTACCACTCTCTTGTCATTGTCGTCGCTGCAAGCGCCCAATGCTATCACGCTTATAAGCATCAATGCTGATAACATCTTCTTCATAATATTCAATCTTTAAAAATCCGTAATCTATTTATCTCTAACTCCTTAATCATCAATATCAATGATGTTGAATGCCTTGTCGAAAGTAAGTTCCAGACGGTTCGAGAGTCTCACCTCATAATCATTCTTGTCGCGCTCAATCAGCATCACCTTCGCATCGGGATAATTTGCCTTAACATACTTGAGAATTTTGTCGGGAACTATCGGCGAGGGTACCGAAGAACGGCGGCAATCAACCTCTTTCCAATCTCCATTGCGTGCAAATTCCACCTTAGCACCGTCGGCAAACACAACCTCATAGGACTTCTCGAAGAACCCATGCTCCTCTTTCACATAGGTGATATTTACATCACCGAAGTAACTGCTTATGAACTGCTGCGCAGCGTGCGGAAGACTCTCCTTTGCAATAATACGGTCATTATCGGCTACTGCAACAAAAGTACCTATCGAAAACAAAGCTATCAGAGTAACGAATAATTTTTTCATGGCTGTCATTTTTTTATTATAAAACAATAGTATAACAATTATCTCTGACGCAAATATCATACCCGATTCTGAAAAGAATCTGAAAAAAGCAAAAAGATAAAGAAATTTTCAGATGTTCATTTAGAAATTGTTTCTAAATAACGCATACTATCAGCAAATTTTAACCACCCAACCTATTAAATAAATGGAAAATATCATTAACTTTGCCTAATATCGTATAATAGCGGCAAATAAGAACTAAATAATATAAAGCTATGAAAAAAATTCTCCTACTGTTAGTCTGCCTGATAGCCACAGTCGGCCTCAGCGCACAGGACAAGAAAGTAGCGTTCAAGAGCGCTACAGCATCAAGTTACCAATCAGGCGAAGAGGTGTCAAAAGCCATAGACGGAAAGCCCGGAACAATATGGCACAGTTCGTGGTACTCCACCAGCTTCCCCGTAACCCTCACCGTAACCCTCAGCGAAGAATCACACATCGACTATCTGCGTTACACCCCCCGACAGGACGGTAACGTAAACGGCAATTGGGAAAATGTAACAGTGGAATACACCGCCACCACAAGCGACAACAACTTCACACTCATAGGCGACTACAACCTCGGCGGCTCAGGCGCAGCATACGATTTCTACCTCCCCGAAGAAGGAGCCACCTGCGGTAAGATACGCTTCACCATAAAAAGCGGAACCAACGGCTTTGCATCAGCCTCGGAAGTTGAAGCATTTGCATTCGACAACAGCAAGCGCGATGCCCTCGCACCATACTTCTCGGACGACCTATTCACACAGCTGAAACCCGAAGTTACAAGCAGCGACAGCATTGAGGACGCCGATGCCAAAGCCCTCGTCGACAACCTGCTTGCCGACGCAGAGGCATACAAGAAGTTCCGCGTAGGCGAGTACGAAGCATACCTCACCACCTCCACCCTGCGCAACCGTCTGAAGACCAGCAGCCAATACAACAACTATGAGAACCCCACAGGTGTGTATCTCAAGCCCGGCCAGTCGTGCATAGTAATGGCAAGCGGCATCGGAAACTACCCTGTAGGCCTCACAATAAAGAATTGGGTGAAGAACGAGAATTCCAGTTCCTACACACTGCGTAACGGCTTCAACTACATAACGGCAACCACCGAAGGAAATGTATTCGTACACTACTACACCGACGACTACGAAATTGCACCTAACGTAAAGTTGCACTTCATCAATGCCCCCGTACAAGGCTACTGGGATCAGGAGACAATGACCAACAGCGACTGGAAAGAACTTCTGAAAGGCCGCTCACAAAAAGACTCAACCATCCTCATCACCCGCTCACGCCATGCGCAGACAGCCTACCCCGTATACATTTGGTTGCAGAACTGCCCCACAGACATCGACTCCACAATGACACTCTACCAGCAGGTACAGTGGGCCGAGCGCGACATTATGGGACTCGAAAAGTATGGCAGACAAGTCAAGAACCGTCAGCTCTTCTTCGGCACCACCTACGGTTTCATGGCAGCCGGTGGCGATGGCTCATACTGCCATGTGAACAGTCTCGGCGGCATCACCAGACCCGACGCATCGAGCTTCGATTTCTGGGGTGTAGGCCACGAATGGGGACACAACAACCAGATAGTTCCCGGATTCAAATGGACAGGCTGTGGCGAGACCACCAACAACATCTATGCCTCATGGGCACAGCTCCACTTCACCGGCAAACGCTACTCACTGCGCCTTGAGGACGAAGTATCAGGCATAGACGAATACTCTGGAATGCGCGGCGGCCGCATGCAGACCTACTTCGAAGAGGGCATACGCAAAGGCAACCCCTGGCAGTTGCAGGACGGCCCCGACTACCACGGCGAAGTTCCCACCCCCGTCTCAGTTACAGGACAGGATGCCGACGGCAAGAACACCGGCACAATAAAGACCACATGGCGCCACTACGACCACTTTGTAAAGCTCGTACCCTTCTGGCAACTCAACCTTTGGGGAACCCTTGCCGGCAAATGCCCCGATATTATTCCTATGGTAATAGAGGCCATCCGCAGCGATGAGAACTACGGCACCAAATACAACACCAATGGCAAGCAACAGGTCAACTGGATGAAGATTGCCTGCGACAGCGCAAAAATCGACCTCCTGCCCTTCTTTGAAAAAGCAGGTATGTTGCGTCCTATAAATGCATACGTCGACGACTACACCAAAGGCTGGAACATCATCAACGAACAGATGATAAACGACCTCAAGGCATACGTTAAGGAAAAAGGTTACCCCTCATTCACCGAGGAGATAAACTACATCAACGCCCACAACTTCAACATCTACCGCGACGAGCTTAAGCTCGAAGTACCTGCCACCCTCGGCACCGGCTGCACATACAGCAACGGTAAGGTAACCGTACAACACAGCGAAGTGAAGAACGCAGTAGCCTTCGAGACATACAACAAAGCAGGCGAACTGTTGCGCATAACCATGTATGGTCTCGGCAGCAACGATGCCCACAGCTACACACAGGTACTCTACCCCGGCAACAGCGAAGAGGAACTCGCATCTGCCTACATCATGGCAGTAGGCTACGACGGCACACGCACCAAGATATACGAAAAAGTAAACATACAGAAAACCCTCGAAGCCGGCAAATACTACAGCATAACATCAATAGGAAAAGGCAACACTCTCAGTTGCGGCACAGGAACCTCCATCGACAGCAACGGCAAAATATCATGGAGTTTTTCACGTGGCGACACAAAGTCGGGAATCAAAGCCGACCAGATATGGCAATGGGAGAGCCGCGACGGAGCATTCTACCTGTATAACCCCCAGAGCGGACACTACTTCGGCGGCACAGCCAACAGTCAGACCACTGCACTATATCCCCAAGCTAAAGCACAAGCATGGGAGGCAGTATGCATCGACGAGACAAAAGGACAATACACCTTCAACATCAAAGGCACCGGCAACTATATGAATTCATACTCCGATGTAAACACAGGACTATGGACAGGCGGTGCATCCGACAACAACAACATATGGAAAGTACAAGAGGTAAAATCCATAAAGATAAGCATCCCTGCAAGTCTCTACTATGCCGCCTGCTATCCCTTCGCCCTTGAACTTCCCGAAGGAGTAACCGCATACGTGGTAAGCCAGACAGCAACCGACACATACGAAGGCACAGACTACAAATACGCAGTGCTCGACAGCATCGCCGCAGGCATAATCCCCGCAGGCATGCCGGTGATACTGCATGGCGCCAAAGCCACATACACCTTCAACCTCGTCCCCAATGACAGCACCACAATAGAGGCAACCAACCTTCTCAAAGGCACCACAATCAAACATTTGCTTGCAAAAGAGAGCTTCCTTGCCACCATTGTCGAAACAAACAATGCAGGCACAACAGCCATAATCAAAGGCAACACCACCAGTACACAGGTAGCAGCCAACAAAAGCTATCTGATGCGTGAAGAGATCGGCAACGCCGAAGAGCTCTACCTTGCCAAGAGAAGCAACCTCACAAGCATAGAGAACATCGAGGAAGATAGCACACCCGAAATCCTCTACACCCTCGACGGCAAAAAAGCAGAGAAAGTATAGAGCGGTAAAATATACATAACCTCAAAAGGCAAGAAAATATACATAAAGTAAGAAGTTCCATCCTCTTCGGGTACACACCCGAAGAGGATTAACTGCATAGAACACTAACCTACAACACAAACAATATGGCAAACTACAGTTTCATGAGTATGTTAAAGAAGTACGTAACCGCCAGCATGTTGCTCGTCCTTGCAGCAATCGCAGCGCTAATCTTCGCCAACAGCCCATCGTTGAAAGAGGGCTACTTCAGCATGTGGCAAAACACAGTAAGCATAGCCATCGGAGAATACAATTTCTTCAGTCACAACGGGCATGCCATGACACTTATACAAGTGATAAACGACTTTCTCATGGCACTGTTCTTCCTCTCGGTAGGCCTTGAAATAAAACGCGAACTGCTGGTAGGCGACCTGTCGTCTCCCAAAAAGGCAATGCTCCCCATTATAGGTGCCTGCGGCGGAATGCTCTTCCCCGTACTTGTCTTCTGGTTGCTATGCCCCGGTGATGCAGATATGCAACGCGGTCTTGCAATACCTATGGCAACCGACATTGCATTCTCGCTCGGAGTGCTTGCTATTTTCAGCACAAGAGTACCGACAGGACTCAAGGTATTCCTTGCCGCCCTCGCCGTAGCCGATGACCTCGGAGGAATAATAGTGATAGCCATATTCTACACTTCGGAACTCCACACCACATTCCTCATCCTCTCGCTGCTGATAACAGCCATAATGATAGCCGGCAACTTCTTCAGACTGCACAGCAAGACCTTCTACCTCTGTCTTGGTCTTATACTTTGGTACACAATGCTTAACTCGGGCATACACGCTACCATCGCCGGAGTAATAACCGCATTCTGCGTCCCCTCGACATTGCAAAACGGAACAGGTTACTATTTGAACCGAATAAAAGAGAACATCAAGGATTTCCCCATAATCAACATAGGCAAGAAGAGCACCATTGTATTGGGACACGACGAAATAAACAAGCTCAAGAGCGTTGAATCAGCAGCCGACAAGCTCATCAGCCCCCTGCAGGCAATGGAGGACGGACTGCACGGGATAATAGGCTATGTGGTAATACCTATATTCGCTTTTGCCAACATAGGCATCGACCTCTCCACAATGGAGATAAGCACCCTCTTCACAGGTGTAGGACTCCCGGTGATGGCAGGCCTTGTTGTAGGAAAGTTCGTAGGAGTATTGCTCTTCGCATGGGTAGCCGTAAAATGCCGTATAGTAACCCTTCCCACCGGCGCAAACTGGAAATCATTTGCCGGTGTATGCGCCCTCTGCGGAATAGGACTCACAGTATCCATATTTATAGCAGACCTCTCCTACTCGCCACTTTCAGGCATAGGAGCCGAACTACTCAATCAGGCTAAATTAGGTATTCTTTGCGGTTCGTTCATATCAGCAATCATAGGATGCATACTATTACAATTATTCCTACCTAAAAAACAGTAACAAATGGAAGTAAAATCAGCACGATTCATCATAAGCAACACCGATGTAAAGAAATGTCCTCAGGACGGCCGTCCCGAATACGCCTTCATAGGCCGCTCCAACGTAGGAAAATCGAGCCTCATCAACATGCTCACCCGTCAGAACAAGTTGGCAATGACCTCTTCCACCCCCGGAAAGACATTGCTCATAAACCACTTTCTCGTAAATGAATCGTGGTATCTTGTCGACCTCCCAGGCTACGGATATGCAAAACGCGGAAAATCGCAGCAGGAACAACTGAAAAAGATAATATCCGACTACATCCTCGACCGCGAGCAGATGACACTGCTCTTCCTGCTCATCGACTCGCGCCACCCCGCACAGAAAATAGACCTCGAATTCATCGAATGGTTGGGCGAGAACGGAGTACCGTTTGCCATCGTATTCACCAAAGCCGACAAGCTCACCCACGGAAAGCTCAAAAGCAACATAGAAGCCTACAAGAGCACACTGCTCGAACAATGGGAAGAATTACCACCGATACACATAACCTCCTCGGAGCACGCGATAGGCCGCACCGAACTGCTCGACTACATCGACAGCATAAACAAAACAATAGAATAACCCGTTCATAAAGAAACAACAAACATCAATATAATGAAAAAGACAATCCTTACCCTGACAGCAGCCGCAACACTCTTTGCCTGTACCCCTACCGACAGCTACAAAATAAGCGGCGAATACAAAAATGTCCCCACCGACAGTAAAATATATCTCGCCGAACTCACCACAGACAACATCGTATACCTCGATTCGGCAGAAGTAAACAACGGCAGTTTCAGCTTCGCAGGAACACAATCCGCCCCTGCGGTACGTTTCCTATTCTACTCACTGCCCACCGGCGGAGACGACATTATACCCATAGTCCTCGAAAACGGCAGCATCAAAGTAAGGATAGACGACAAAGCTACTGTAACAGGCACAGAACTGAACAACGCCATGCAGCAATACAAAAGCGACTTTGATGCTATAACCGGCCGCGCCGAAACCCTATTCATGCAGGCAGGCGAGCCCGAAAACCAGACACCCGCAAAACGCGACTCGCTGCAAGCCCTCACCGATGCCCTCAGCAAAGAGCTATCGGCAACAATAACAACCCACATAAAGAAAAACATCAAAAACCCCATCGGCGCTTTCCTCATCTCCACAACCGGCCAGATGTGCGACCCCGAAGAGATATACAACGTAGTGGACTCCGTCCCCGAAGCCTACCGCGACGAACGTTTCAAGCGCTTCTGCAAACAGTTCAAGGAGAGTCTCATAACCAAGAATGGCGCACTCAACACACAAGTGGGCAACAGTTACATAAACTTCGAACTCAAAAATCCCGAAGGCAACAAGATTCTCTTCTCCGACATAGTAGAGAAGAACAAATACACACTTCTCGACTTCTGGGCAAGCTGGTGCGGTCCTTGCCGCAAAGCAATGCCTCAAATAAAGGAGATATATGAGAAATATGGCAAGAAAGGCCTCGCTGTTGCAAGCCTCTCACTCGACACCGACGGCGAAGCGTGGAAAAAGGCCATCGACGAGCTTGGAATGACCTGGACCCAGCTATGCAACCCCGACGGTGGCAGCCGCGAAGTGGGACAAGCCTACGGCATAGAGTTTATCCCCACGATGCTCATAATATCGCAGGACGGCAAAATAGCAGCACGCGGACTCGAAGGCGAAGCACTCGCAAAAAAAATAGAGGAACTGATGAAATAATCCATCATCCCCACGAACAAAAAAGACGGTGATATTGTTTAAAAGGCAATAACACCGTCTTTTTTGCACCGAAAATATGCCAAAATACAAAAAAATGGTAAAATTTAGATTATAATTAAAACAAATTATCTAATTTTGCAGCCGATACGTAACACACGTCAACAACGTATCAGTCAAAAAGAATAATCCCTGAATAAATTAATTCCAATATCATCGTGAACAAAAGCCTTCGCTACAGGCTTTCTCTGTTCATCGAATCAATTATTATATGTATTATATAGAACAACTGAGAAGCAAGGAACTGCCCGAACTTCAATCAATCGCAACAGAATTGGGAATCCCCAACATCAAAGCATTGGGAAAAGACGACATCATTTACCGTATCCTTGACGAACAGGCATTTAAAAACAGTCAATCGGGAACCCCCGCAGTAGTTAAAGAGGAAAACCGTATGAACCGCCGCACTCATCGTCGTGCGCGAATAAACAACGAAGCAGCCGGCAAAGTATACACAGCCACCGGCGACAAGGCTGTAAAGCTCGACAAGACACCTCCCAAGAACAACAATAAGCCCGAAACAGAACAGGCTAAAGAAAAAGAGCCTGAAAACAAGACAAGAGAGCAATCGGCTGAAATTCCCGAAATAACATTCGACACAGTATCGCCCATTATCCCTGTTTCAACAACAGAAACACCGGAGACAGAAGCCGAGAAGCCCGCACCCAAGAAACGCGGTCGCAAACCCAAGGCAAAAGCAGAACAGACAGCTGTAGAAACAAGTGAAACAAACGCGGAACAGACTGTCGCAGAAACAGCCATAGCCCCCACAGAGAGCGAAACACCCGCTCAGACAGCAGAAAAGCCCGCTCCCAAGAAGCGTGGCCGCAAGCCCAAGACAAAAGCTGAACAAACTGAGACAGAGGCTGACAAAGCAGCAGAGGAGACACCTCGCACTGAAATCTCAAAAGCAGAATCCACACTTGACAGCCTGATAACATCACTGAGAAATTCTGCCGAAGAAGAGCGTTTCATCCCCATAGAAGAACTTCCCTCAGAAAAGGCAGAACTTCCCGCCGAGCTAATCAATAAATTCGCAAAGAAAGAGAACGAAAAAGAGCAATCTCGCGAGCGTCAGAACCAACCCCGCCAAAAGCAGGAGAAAAAAGAGCAGGCACAGACAGAAACCCCTGCCACAACTGAGCGCAAGCAGGATCCCCGTCAGATGACCTACGATTTTGCCGACATACTGAAAATCGAAGGAGTGCTCGAAACAATGCCCGACGGATACGGTTTTCTGCGTTCATCCGACTACAACTACCTCGCATCGCCCGACGACGTATATGTATCGCAATACCAGATACGCCACTACGGACTCAAGACCGGCGACGTAGTAGAAGGCACAATACGCCCTGCAAACTACGGCGAGAAATACTTCCCTCTTGTAAAGGTCAACAGAATAAACGGTCTTCTTCCTGAGCAGGTACGCGACCGCGTATCGTTCGACAACCTCACCCCGCTCTTCCCCGAAGAGAAATTTACCCTTTGCGCAGGAAGCTACGACAACCTGTCGGCACGAGTGGTAGACCTCTTCTCCCCCATAGGAAAAGGACAGCGCGGACTCATCGTGGCACAGCCCAAGACCGGTAAGACAATATTGCTCAAGGATATAGCAAACGCTATTGCAGCCAACCACCCTGAGGTTTACATGATAATGCTCCTCATCGATGAGCGCCCCGAAGAGGTTACAGACATGGCACGCAGCGTAAATGCCGAAGTAATAGCATCAACCTTTGACGAACCGGCCGAGCGCCACGTGAAAATTGCAGGAATAGTGCTTGAACGCGCCAAGAGAATGGTAGAATGCGGACACGATGTAGTAATCTTCCTCGACTCAATCACCCGTCTGGCACGCGCCTACAACACAGTATCGCCCGCATCGGGTAAAGTGCTCTCCGGCGGTGTCGACGCAAATGCCCTACATAAGCCCAAGCGCTTCTTCGGAGCAGCCCGCAACATAGAGAACGGCGGCTCACTTACCATCATCGCAACCGCACTTATAGACACAGGCTCGAAGATGGACGAAGTAATCTTCGAAGAGTTCAAAGGTACCGGCAACATGGAGTTGCAGCTCGACCGCACACTGAGCAACAAACGCATATTCCCCGCTGTGAACATCATTGCATCGAGCACCCGTCGCGACGACCTCCTGCACGACAAGCAGACACTCGACCGCATGTGGATACTGCGCAAGCACCTTGCGGACATGACCTCACTCGAAGCAATGGAATTTGTAAAAGAGCATCTTGAAAGGACAAAAGACAACGAGGAATTCCTCATAAGCATGAATTCATAAGAGAGAATACAATCTATAAAAAAGGTTGCGCCCTTTCGCGGAGCGCAACCTTTTTTTAGAAGCTGTTTGAATTTTATTTCGGAATTATTTGAGAGATATTTTGAGTAGATTTTCTTTCGCATTTTGCAGGGAATAGCGGGCTATTTCCAAAAAATAAGAAAGAAAAGATGCCAAAATAGGCTCAAATAAGCCGAAA
>JAFYLO010000142.1 GCA_017557045.1 Bacteroidaceae bacterium
ACAAAGAAATACAAACTCGACGAGAACGGCAGATGCCACGGCGAATTTGAACTGCGAAAAGAATTATTATCGGGATACTACGAAGTACGCGCCTACACCCGCTATATGCTCAATTGGGGCGAAGAGGCAATATTCAGCCGCGTATTCCCCGTCTACGACAAGGTGAATGGCGACAACTACGACTTCAAGAACATGCTCGACCGCAAACGCGGCTTTATGCGCGAGGGCAAATGGGTAAGTGAAGAACTTCCACCCGCCGATATAAAATTCTATCCCGAAGGCGGACATCTTGTAGAGGGAATTGAAACCACCGTAGCCTACGAATTCTTGGACAATGAAGGCAAGCCCGGCAGAGACAGCATTGCAATCTATGCCGACAAAGAACTTTTGCTTAAAAGCGTACCCACACACGCAGGAGTAGGTACATTTAAATTTACCCCCAAAGCAGATTTAAAATATCACGCCGAAGTAAAAATCGGAAAGAAGAAACATAAATTCGAATTACCGGAAATAGAGCAACGCGGAGTTGTTATAAACCTTGCACAGACAACCGACAACGCAACAATTACAATAAAGAACAATATCGACTTCTCCACTCCGCTTGGCTTTACCGTACTCAACAGAGGAGTCCTTATAAACTACGAAACATTTTCATCAGACGAAAAGAATAAACAGATAACACTTGCCACCGACAGCCTGCCCGAAGGTGTAAATCGCGTGGTAGTCTTTGCCAACAGCAATATCCCCCTTGCCGAAAGACAATTCTTTGTGCGCCACAAAGAGATATTACCCGGCGACCGTCAGACCGTTAAATTGACCGCTAAAGTAAACGGTCTGAACCCTAACGACATTATCCTGCAACCGCACGAAAAAATCACATTGACCGTCGAGCGCGAGGATGGCAAGCCCATAGACAAGGATGCAGACTTTTCTGTTTCCGTAAGCGATGCAGCCACCCGACAAGTAATGTCATACACCCACAATATCTACACCCACATGTTGCTCGGCTCAGAGATTAAAGGTTACATCCCCAATGCAGCACAATATTTCGATCCCTCCAACAGCGAGCGTATGCAACAACTTGACCTTTTGATGCTCACCCGTGGATGGACATCGTACGACTGGAGCAAACTCACAACCAAACATGTCTCTCTTGAACAACAGAAAGAGACAGGCATAGGCATACAAGGCAAATTCTACAAACAGACAAAAAACACAAAGTTCGGCGAACTCAATCAATATTTCCTAACCCCGCAAAGGAAGACCGACATAAAATTCGAAATATCCTACGACGACAGCATTATACACCAATACCAGTTTGCAAGCGACGAGGATGGCTCTTTCAAAATAGAGACAGCCGAGTTTATTGGTACAAAAGGCGCATTGCTCACCCCTGAGCTCAGCATGAACCAGCAGATGGACTCCACATACGTCTTTTCCATCAACAAGTTCTTTTCGCCACCGTTTGCACAATACAACTATTGGCAACGTACAACAGGAATGCCCATAAAGGACGAAAAGCGCGACACCGCCATTGTTAAAATCTCCGACTATGAGTTTATGCTTACAGAAGTTGATATCAAGGGCAAAAAGAGAAAAGACCGTTACGAGCGTCCTCCACTCAGTGAAGTGCGTTTCAATTTCCTCGACGAGTGGGAGTATGCAAAAGAGAAAATCATCGAAAGGAGCCTTGTAGGCGATAAGGGCGAAGAAAAAGAAGATGTTTCCGACATTCTTGAAGCGATGAAAGTAGGTGGCAAACATATCTACATAGACTCCCTTATGTTACAGGAGAGACTTGTTACAACCAATAACGCTGCCCGCAAAATTCCGGCATCAGCAGTGCTGAGATCTATTTTTGAACGATACAACTACCCATGGGCATATTGGGTAAAATTGATAGTAGTAAAAGGCGAATATAACGCAGATTCCATAGTGCGTCCCGATAGGGAATATATTCATGGCATCAATCCTGAAAAGATGATGAACTTCGAAGAGGTTGTCATCCGTAGCGACATCGGCACACGGCAACAGTTTCAAAGAAGAGGTGAAGTGATTGAAAGAGAACAAAATGTCCTTAGAATTAAACATTGGGAATCAGAATTCTATTATGGTTTTCTCGGTTGGCAGTGTATTGCTGACTCAAAGCGACATAATCTTCCTATGACTTTCTATGAAAATTTGTATGCCGGAATAGTAATAGATCGACTAACAATGCACCTTACAGGTTCAGCCAAGCCTTATAATCCGAACTATGTAGCCTGCTTTATTCCCTACAAAAAACAGCACAAAGGTATAGTTCCTGAATTGCACACAGGCTCTTCGATTACCGACCCATTAAAAGGAAATATAAGAACAAGAAACTCCAGCCGTCGCTACACCACTGTAAAAGGTTACAACGAAAGCAAACAGTTCTATTCGCCCAATTACAAAGACTGGCGTCCCAATGATAAAAAAGATGTCCGCCGCACGTTAACATGGGTACCATCGGTAAAAGCCGATGGCGGCAAATTGACAGTAGAACTGTACAACAGTGCAATAACACAAAAACCCATAATAGATGTTGAAGGTACAAGAGGCGGTATATTTTACGGTACAACTGCAAATATAACCACCCGCACTTTCAGCAACGAAACTGAGACAACAGAAGAAAAACGCTACGGCAAAAACTTTATAAACAACCCCGCCATCACAGCCTACGCTTTCAAAATAACCACCGATGGCAGAAACCTCTACCGCGAAAAGGAGTATGCACGCGCCTTTGAGAAATTCCACGAGGCTGCCACCCTCGGCTATCCTGATGCAATGTTCTACACCGGCGTATGCTACACAAATGGAGATGGTGTGGAAAGAGATTCCGTAAAGGCATTCCGCATGTTCCGTAGCGCCGCAAACGGCAAAAACATCCCCGCCATGCACAACCTCGCCAACTGCTATATGCAGGGAATAGGCACAAAGACAAACAGCGCACAAGCACTACGTTGGTACACAGCAGCTGCCGACAGCGGCTATTTGCGCTCGATGAGTATGCTCGCCAAAAGCTACGAAGAGGGCATTTTATCTGAAAAAGATAACGCAAAAGCTCTTGAATGGTACAAACGTGCCGCCGAAAAAGAAGAGCCGTATGCAATGTACAAAATAGCCCGCATATACGAACACAACGACTCTGTGAATGGCATTAAGGGCAAGGCTCTGCGCGAATCGGAGACAATAAAGCTATACACCCGCGCCGCCACACTTCGCAATGTGCAGGCACAGATGAAACTCGCCGAGTTCTACGGCAACGGCCGCTATGTGAAGAAGGACAAGAAAAAGCGCTTCGAATGGCTGCAACATGCCGCAGGCAACGGTCTTATGGAAGCACAGGAATTGGTTGCCGAGTGCTTCGAAAAGGGACGCGGAGCCGAGCATAACGACAAGAAAGCCTATCAATGGTACAAGCTTGCAGCCGAACAAGGCAGCGAGTATGGCAAGGTAAAGGCGAAGGAATTTGAACTTTTCAAGTTCTATAAATGATAAATGTTCAATCACATAACAGATGACACATTATTCGTCAATGATAAAACAAATATCACAATTTTACACCGTTTGTGAAAATTTTATATTAAAATCACAAAATGTATAATCTTTTTATATATATTTGCAAGGTAAAGTACAAAGAAGTATTTTCACAAACACACTACCAAGCAAAGGCAAGATGATAGACAAAATAAAGGAAAAAGCATATAAACTGCCCCCCATATCACTCGAAGAGATGTCGGGCATAAAACTGATGAACCGCACAGACACAAAATATGTAGCAACCATCAGTCAGCTTTTATCATTCTTGCAGGATGTTGAAGGCAAATACTACATACAGGAGATCAACGGAGTGCGACTTGCCTCCTATCACACCACATACTTCGACACCGACAACAACGAAATGTATGTGATGCACCACAACGGCAAGTTGGTACGCGAAAAGATACGTGTGCGCACATATGAGGACACAAAGATAACCTTCCTTGAAGTAAAAAACAAGAACAACCACAAGCGCACGAACAAGAAGCGCATAGAGGTGAGAGCTGTTGACAGCCTGCACGACGAACAGGAGCGCGTAATCCCTTTCCTCGGAAAACATGCATGGTACACCCTCGACAGCATACGCCCCGTAATAGAGAACCGTTTCAACCGAATCACCCTTGTGAACTTCGGCAAGACGGAGCGTCTGACGATAGACTTCAACCTGCGCTTCCACAATCTTCTTACGGATGACAGAAGGAAACTCGAACACGTTGCCATCATCGAGCTCAAGAGGGACGGCAATGTATCCTCTCCTTCATTGGATATATTCCGCAAACTAAGAATACAACGCTCAGGATTCAGCAAATACTGCATGGGATGCGCCCTCACCAACAAGGGACTCAAGCGCAACAACTTCAAAGAGAGACTGAATCTGATAAACAAACTCGAAAAAATACAAACAAACAATAAGCCATGAACATTTTAACTACCTTGCTGACAGCCGGTGTAAACACCGCAACAACAGTCGCCAATGCCATGGGCGATGATTTTCTGAACGAATCTATATCTGAAACTTCAGCTATGGCAGGAGAGGTATTCAACCTCGCCGGCACACTCAACCTATTGGCATTCTTTTTCCTCAACTTGCTGTTTGTGGGAATCATAGTACGATTCTTCTACTACCCCAAAAGCAAACGCGGCGACTACTTCTTCACCTTTACACTCATTGCCATCAGTATCTTCCTGCTCATCTATCTGTTAGGAGGAGTAAAGCTGAAGACCGGATTTGCACTCGGACTCTTTGCTATATTCAGCATCATACGCTACCGCACCGAACAGGTGGCCATACGCGAAATGACCTATCTGTTTGTAATCATTGCAGTCAGCGCCATCAACGGCCTTGTAGCCGAAGAGGTCAGCTTCGTGGAAATGATTGTGGCCAACCTCCTGTTCATCTTCTCACTATGGCTTTGCGAGAGCAACTGGTTCATCACCCACCTCTCCTATAAGATAATAAAGTATGACAACATCAACCTCATACTCCCCGAAAAGGAGAAAGAGCTGATAGCCGACCTGAAGAAACGTACCGGCCTCGACATTGTAAAAGTGGAAGTAGGCGGACTCGACTTCTTGAAGGACGCAGCCATCATAAAGATGTACTACAAACCCACAAGCAAAGGAATCAATTCAGTAGATCAAATAACTAAAGCCCCAAGCGATGAATTTAAAATCAAGAATTAAGAGAGGCGTAATATGCGCCGCCGCGGCAGTTGCTATAGCAGCAATGCCCTGTAATGTCCTCGCAAACAACGACATCGACGACTTTGGAGTATGGACAAGTCTTGAGGCATCAAAGAAACTCACAGACAAGTTGAAATTCGGTCTCGAAGCAGAGCTCCGCACAACCGACGGAGTAAAAGAGATAGACCGCCGCTCGATAGGCGCAAGCCTGTCATACAAAGCCACCTCATGGCTAAAGGCAGACATAGGCTACATAACAATGAATGCCTACGAACCCGCAGAGACAAAAATCGAAGCCTTCGACGAAAGCGCAGGTCTCTACAACACCAAGTACGACCACGCTTACCGTGTGAACAAGGATCGTCTCTTTGCATCACTCACAGGTAGTTTCAAGGTAGGCCGTCTGGAATTCAATATCCGCGAGCGTCTGCAATACACCTACACAAACACTGCATTCACCACAGAGGACAAGACCGAATGGGACTACGAAGACAAAGTAAACTTCACAGACCCCTTCCAGGACACAAAGACCGAAGTGGAACAGAAAGACCCCAAGCGCAACACCACACTGCGCACACGCCTTACAGTGAAGTGGGACATACGCAAATGCCCCGTTGAGCCCTTTGTATCAGCCGAGCTCTACACACGCGCCGACGAGTGGAGATTCCACGACAAAATCCGCTACCGCGCAGGAGCCAACTACAAAATAGACAAGGACAACTCTGTATCACTCTACTACCTCTATCAGGATGCCAACGATGACGACGAGCCCGCAGGACACGCCATCGGCATAGGATACTCATTTGACCTCTAACAACACACAACAGAGCCAATGAAAAAACTGATATTAATAGCAATACTGACCATTGCCGCTATACCCTCATTCGGCCAGCGCATACTCCTCGAAAAGAGCGACAATGCCAAGTTGCCCGTAGCATTGCAGAACTTCCGCCGCATAACATTCAGCGGAAGCACTGTAAACATCATGCGCAACGACGGTACAACCATCGGCACCGAAATGAGCGACATTGTACGCATCTACTTCGACGACTACACAAGCATCAACCAGGTAGACTTCAGCGACAATAAAGAGTTTATCTCATACATCTCCTCAGACGAAGTGGCAGTAAACTGCAATGCCGGCGAAGAGATAGCCATCTACAACATCAGCGGCAGCATAGTGCAACAGACTGTGCAGGACAGCGACGGCGGCAGCATAAGCATAGCCAACCTGCCCAAAGGCATATACCTGCTCCGCGCCAACAGACAAACCGTTAAATTGATAAAGAAATGAGAAAAGGAATCATAACAATGCTGTGCCTCGTCTCATTCCTACAGGTACAGGCGCAGGACAAATACTACGTAGCCCTCAACAACGGCACATATCAGGCACTGACCATCGCCGACACACACCAGATGGAGTTCGATGCCGACCAGAAACTTGTAGCAATAAAACTGACTGACGGCACAACAAGCCAATTTGCCACAAGCAAGGTTGACAGCATCAGCCTCGTGCAACCCGCAGGAGCTACCGAGTTGACATACAATGGGAATTTCAATGTAGCTTTCGACGAGAACGACAAGAACAGCTACAACGAAATAGTCGAGACAATCATTACCGACGAACTTGTAGACGAATCGGGCGACTTTATCGAGAACTACAGCCCTTCGAAAATCGTAACCATCACCTACACAGAGACAAGCGTTACGGTAAGTCCCGACATCATCGACCAGGTAAGCTACACCATAGTAGACAAAACCCACTTGATGATAAACTCGTCACGCAGCAAAATGGTCTATCGTATACAGGGAACCAGCAGCAACGGCTCGCTCAAAATCTACAGCGAGAAGAAATTCCAATTGGCCATGCTCGGTGTAAACCTTACCAACCCCAAAGGCCCCGCCATCAACATTCAGAGCGGAAAGACTGTCTACGTAACACTTGCAGCAAACAAGACAAACACCCTCTGCGACGGTGAGACATATGCCGAGCCTCCCTACGACAACGGTGAGCCCGAAGACCAGAAAGGAACACTCTTCAGCGAAGGTCAGCTCATCTTCAGCGGCACCGGAACACTCAACGTAAAGAGCTACGGTGGTCACGGAATATGCAGCGACGACTACATACGCATCCGCAGTGGAAACATCAACATCCTTGCAGCAGCTAAGGACGGCTTCAACACCAACGACATCTTCCGCGTAGGACGAATGGCAGCCTCAGCACCCACAATAACCATAAACGCTACAGGCGACGGCATCGACTGCGGTAAAGGCAACATCCTTATCGAAGCCGGCAACATCACCATCAACACAGTGGACGACGGACTTACAGCCTCCTATGAGGAAATGGCAGATGCCACCATCGATCCCTCGATAACCATCCGTGGCGGATTTGTAAGAGTAAACACAACCGGCGAGAAAGGAATGGCAATCAAAGCCAATGCCAACTACACACAGACCGGCGGCATAGTGCAGACAATGACCGAAGGCAACGGTTCAAAAGGAGTAAACTGCGAGAAAGATTTTATCTTCACCGGCGGCAAGCTCACAGCCATCTCTGAAGGCACAATCAGCAGCGACAGCTCGTCAACCGCAGGCATCAAGACAACAGGCAACTGCACCATCACAGACGGCACAATCAACATCAGCTGCACAGGTGAAGGCGCCAAAGCCATAAACAGCGACGGCAATGTCATTATCGACGGTGGCACCACTACCCTGCTCTCAACCGGCAAAAACTACAACGCCGGCAGTGATGACAAGAAGACACGCGCCATCAGCGCCCTCGGCTACACACAGAACGGTGGAACAGTGCTCGCAAAATCATACGACAAGACAATATACACCACTGCCGACATTACAGTAACAAACGGAACGCTCAATGCATACAGCAGCTGTGATTACACATTGTCAAAGCCTGCAAAGCAAACAGGAGGATGGATTCTTACCAAAGACGGTAAAGAATAAACTCAACCCTATAATGAATCGACCGCAGAAGTCTTGCTCCTGCGGTCGATTCGCAATAATTCCACATATTGTAAACATAAAAGCACAGCAGACACAACAAAAGCGCCAAAAATCATCCAAAATATCACAAAAAAGAGTATATTTATTGCTTTATAGTACACAAACAACCGTAAACAAACAATAAAACATTTCTAAGCATGAGTAAAACGTTTGTAATCAATGGAAAAAAGGTCGCAATGATTGCAACGGCAGCATTCCTTTCATTGGGTGCGCCCATGTATGCAACATCCACGACAACTATCGACAAATTGACCGGCTACACAGCTATGGGAAAAATAAACCCCACGACGGTTGAACTAAAGACAAAAGCCGGCGTAAGAACCACATTGGATTTCTACGGCGAAAACATCGTCAGAATCTTCCGCGACAATGCGGGTGGCATAATACGCGACCCCAAGGCAACTCCTGATGCAAAAATCCTTGTAGCAAACCCTCGCAAGGCAGTCAGCAAACTCGAAATAAAAGAGTGTGGCAACTATTACATCATAACCACCGCAAACATGGAATTGTCTTTCGACAAGAACAGTGGACTGATGAAGGCCAAAAACCTTGCAAACGGCAAAACTGCATTTGAAGAGATTGCACCCATTGAATTCAAGAGCAATAAAGTTACACTGACCCTGAAAGCCAACCCCGACGAATATTTCTACGGCGGCGGTGTGCAGAACGGACGCTTCTCACACAAGGGCAAAGTGATAGCCATCGAAAACCAGAACAGCTGGACTGACGGCGGAGTGGCATCACCCAGCCCCAACTACTGGTCAACAGAAGGCTACGGCTTCATGTGGCACACCTTCAAGAAAGGAAAATACGACTTCGGTGCTACAGAAGCAGGCAAGGTAACCTTGATGCACGAGACAGACTACCTCGATGTATTTTTCATGGTAAACGAAGGGCCCACAGCACTGCTTAACGACTTCTACCAGCTGACAGGTAACCCTGTACTCCTTCCCAAATTCGGATTCTACGAAGGTCACCTCAATGCCTATAACCGCGACTACTGGAAAGAGAGCAGCGACGGCAGCGGTATACTCTTCGAAGATGGCAAGCGCTACCGCGAAAGCCAGAATGACAACGGAGGCACCAAAGAATCGCTTAACGGCGAAAAGAACAACTACCAGTTCTCGGCACGCGCAGTTATAGACCGCTACCGCAACGCAGACATGCCCCTCGGATGGATACTTCCCAACGACGGCTACGGCGCCGGCTATGGACAGACTTCCACACTAAACGGCAACATAGAAAACCTAAGAGAATTTGGCGACTACGCACGCAAGAACGGCGTAGAAATCGGCCTCTGGACAGAATCTAACCTCCACCCCAAAGAGGGTGTAAGCGCCTTGTTGCAGCGCGACCTTATTAAAGAAGTACGCGATGCAGGCGTACGCGTACTGAAGACCGACGTGGCATGGGTAGGAGCCGGCTACTCATTCGGACTCAACGGTGTAACAGATGCGGCACAGATAATGCCCTACTACGGCGACAACTGCCGCCCCTTCATCATCTCACTCGACGGATGGGCAGGCACACAGCGCTACGCAACCATCTGGACAGGCGACCAGAGCGGCGGCGAATGGGAATACATCCGCTTCCACATACCCACCTACATTGGTTCAGGCCTTTCGGGACAGCCCAACATCACATCAGATATGGACGGCATCTTCGGCGGAAAGAACATGCAGGTAAACATCCGCGACTTCCAGTGGAAGACCTTCACCCCCATGCAGCTCAACATGGACGGTTGGGGCGCCAACGAGAAATACCCCCAAGCACTCGGCGAGCCCGCAACATCCATCAACCGCACATACCTGAAGATGAAGTCCGAGATAATGCCCTATGCATACAGCATTGCATACGAAGCAATCGACGGTGAGCCCATGATACGCGCAATGTTCCTCGAAGAGAAGAACCCCTATACACTGGGCACATCAACCCAGTACCAGTTCATGTACGGCCCCTACATGCTGGTAGCTCCCATCTATCAGCCCACAGCAATGG
>JAFYLO010000143.1 GCA_017557045.1 Bacteroidaceae bacterium
CATCAGTGGGGAATAGTTCGCTGAAGGCGTCCAGCGGCATCGATACTGACACTTCGCTTTGGGTTTTTCTGCCTGCGGGCAACTGTATGTCTGTTGCAAAAAAGACCGGGGCTTCGGTAATTGCTGCACCCTTCTTGTAGAAGAAAAGGTCCACACTGTTCAATGCATTTTCATTGAGTGCATCAACACCGGGATCGGTCGCACGTGTGCCGTTACCCTCCTGACGACTTATCTGCAATGTGAGCCTTACGTTGCAGGTGTCGCCGAAATCCTTGTCGTCTTCGCTGCACGATATTGTTGTGAATGCAACAATGCCGAGAAAAAGGAGCAGTATGTTCTGTATATATTTCATGCGTTTTTACTTGTTGATGTTCTGTATTATGGTGTAGTTGTTTCCTTCGCCTAATGTGGTGAGGATGTCTACAGGGAGAATACCACTGCTGGTGCGAACAACGAAGAGCAATTCGGCCTGATTGGAGACATTGGAGGTATTTTGCTGCTTGGCTTTTATTGTGAGTGTACACTCTTCGCCTATAGCTCCTTCGGTCTGGCTGAGGATGAAAGCTCCGGGGTCGCCGCTTTTGGTTACAAGGATGGCTTGCCATGTGTTACCCAACGGACCGGCGATGGTGAACTTTAGCTCTGCCGGTATGCTGATGTCGTCCTTGAGTACCACTTTGTCGGCCTCTATTTTTTCGTAGGTACCGGCTGTCCATTTTATTCGTCCGTCGTTGCCGGGTTCAGTGTTTACGGTTACCGTATTGCTGAATACGTTGGTAAATTCCTCAAGTGTCCAGGGTTGAGCGGTCACTGTGAGGGTGAGCGGCTTGCCTGCCTCAACAATCAGGGTGTAGAGCACCGACTTGTTTACCGTCCACTTGTCTATGGTGCCTACATTTTTCAATGGAACGGTCTTTGTGATGGGTGCGCCTTCCACACTACCGCTGGTGATAGTGTATGTTACTTGCAATTGTTGCAGATATTGGCTCTCGGTATCTGCGTAGAGCTGTTGGGGCATCAGGTAGAAAGTGTCTGGGAACTCTTTTGGGGTGTCTGTGATACCTGTCATGCCTGTCGTCGACACGGTATCGTCATCGAGATGCTGGGCATCGTATATGCTGCCTACGGGGAATGTTTTTTCTACAGTCCACAGCGAATCTCTATTTTCGGTGTTCCACGATGTGCCGTTGTGAGTGAATTGGGCATTTCCTCTGCTGCGGATATTTATCAGTTTCAGCGATTTTATGTTGAATGTGGTGCCGGCTGATGCTGCTGACATCTTTGCACGGAACCTCACTTGTGTGAGGGCATGGTTGAAGATGATAGGGACACTGCCGTCCTGAAAATTATCGTAGGAACCGTACTGTTCATCGGCGAACATCAGGTTGGTCTCTCCGTCTATTGTGCCTGAATATGTGTATCCTTCGCCATATTGCCGGGGAAGTGTTATACTTACAGGAGAGTTTGTAAAGTCAGCTATATATGGCGAGTAGGCAGCAAAGTGCATGGTTCCCTGATGAGGCCAGTAGTAGATGGGATTTGTTGCCCACACGCTGTTTTGCTTCGATACCCGGGCATTGTCGATATATGTTGTTACGTCTGCCGTAGGTCTGTTGCTTCGACCGTGATGTATGGCTGCTACACCGAATGCGGGGCCATCGTAATCTACAGAGTCTCCTCCGGCTCTTGTTTGGGCAATGGCATTACAGGTGAAAGTCATCGGCACTTTGGTGTCGGTGAGAGTGTCGTCGCCGGTGCAGGATGTTACTGCGAGCATGGTTGCGACGAGTATATATAGCTGTCTGTATGTTATCTTCCTTATCATATATAATGCTGCCTATTTGTTTATTATATCTTGCAGGAATTTTACTTCGTCAATGCCTACGGATAGTGTGTAGGTGTATGTGCGTCCCGCCTTCAGGAGCGTGCGCATGAGCGCTGTCTTCTGCTTCTGCGGGATTGTTGTCTGCATGGCGGTGGTGTATTCAAACTCCACTGTCAGTGCTGTTGCCAGCTTCTGCGGTGGCAGGAATATGTATCGTCCTATGGCTGAGGGTTTTGATGTTAATTCCTGCGTGCCATCGAAGAGGACTATCTCTTTGTATGAGTCGTCCAGCTTCCACTGCGGTGCCGGCAGCGAGGTGAATGTGCCTTTGTGCAACACCTCGTCGATGGTTATCTTCTTTATTGTAATCTTTTCGCCCTCGGCGACGCGATTTACGGCTCTGAGGTCGATGCGGCAGAGTGCGTGCTCGAATACCAGCGGCACTATGCCTCCGTCGGTTGTCTTTTCTCTGTCACAGCAGGGCTGTGTGTAGAGAAGGTCGGTCTGTTCTTCGGCGACATCCATTGTGCATGTTACGCCGTTTGTTTGGTTACATTCACAGGCTGCGCTTGCGGGCGAGTAACCGATGAATGTGAGTGTTGTGCCTGCTGCGGGCCACAGTTGTTGGTCGGAGAGACTCCATAGTTTGTCGCTTATGCTGTTGTTGCCTGCCGATTGTTCTTTGCAGTGTGCAACGGTTGCAGGGAGATATTCGCTTGCGTTTGCCGAAGATTCTCCCCACCTTGCTCCGCGGGGCAGCGACCACGCCCTGACTGCAAAATCCATATCTTCGGTAAAGCCCTCTACATTGTCGTGCGATACGTGCATATACATACTTGGCTGGAACTTGATTGCAAAGTCAGGGTCGTATTCCAGCGGCTCATCGTGCGTACAGGCTGCAAGCATCAACGCGATTAGTATGTAGAGTGTGTGTTTCATCTTATGTGTGCCTATGCGTGCGGTCAGGCACGCATAGGCTGTGGGGTTAACACTTTCTTATATAATATATATTATCGGAATGTGTTTTATTATGCTACAATATTAAATTGCGATGTCAGTACCTGTAGCGTCAACAAAGAGTGATACCATAGGAGCCAATGTGATGGGGTCGAAATCGATTGCGATATTGTAGATATAGCGGTAACCGATCTTCCATTCTGAAGTTGAATCAAATGTTACAACATGCTCCTGAGCCAACTCTTCGCTATCAGCAGACTTGATTGTGTAGTTAATGGTAAGTTCTACACCGTCAAGATTCTGAGGAATCAAGAGCAAATCTGATTTGCGGTACTCATTACCTACTGCACCATATACCTGAGGCTTTTTGCCGTCTGTTGTACAGAAGTACCAAGGTTCTGCACCGTTTTCAAGGATTTTTTCTGCATTATCAACTGTGTAAGCAACTTTTGCTGTCTGACCTGTCCATGCAGCAGCTGATGCAGAGGTACCGGCAGAAGTAGGCAACAGTGTTGTTTTTTCGTTAGCATCATCAAGATTCTGGCTGAAATATGCCTTTGAAGCTACATTCGAAAGTGTAATACTTGTAATTCTCACCTGAGTACCAGGATAAGTATCACCAACCTTAGCCGAGAACAGAATAGAAGACAATGCATGGCGGAACTGAATGTCTACACCTGAATAAGGACTGTTTGAACCGGTGCTTGCCTTTTTATTGTATGCTCTTTCGCTAAACAATACATCTTCCATAGCTGAATTGTCAGTATTGTCAACTACATAGCCATTCAAAATAACACCTTTTGCTGTAAGCTCTGCAGCATCCTTCATCTTGTTGCTTGCAGGTGAGTATGCGCTGAAAGTGATTGAACCGTTCTTGGGCCAATAGTAGTAGTTGCCACCGTTCAAAGGATACCATGTGTTACCACCGCCAACACCATATTGTGCAGTAGCCTCATTGATATACATTTTTCCTTGACTGAAAGTTGAGTATTCATCACCATTGAACCATGTACCCCATACATTGAACTGAAGTCCTGTTGCATACCTGTTACCAACTTCCTCTGCAGCTCTTGTGTTGGGGCGAACTGCGGGTGCATTGAAACTAATTGCCTCCTGTGATTTTACAGAACTGTCGAGTTCGCTCTCTGTGCAGCCGACAAATGCTAAGCCTGCCATTGCTGCGATTAAAAAACTTTTCTTCATAATTTAAAAAGATTAAGGTTTATTGTTAATAAAAATTTTTTTAATTGTTTGTTTACTTCTGTTTTTTCTGTTGTTCTTGTTTTTTTCTGTTCTTTAAAATCTTTTAATTGTTAATACTATATGTTAATATCCTCGTTTATGTCTCCCCAATCGTCTACTACCGGTTTGAATCCTCCACTGCCTGTTACGGGTGGCGGAGCGGGTATCTCTATAATGCGGTCTATCAGCAGCCATTGGTTGTTTATTCCTTCGGGGGTGTGGAAGGCAGGTGTAATGTCGAATGTCTCACTGTAAGATTTTCCGTAAACCGTTATAAAGTCGAATGTTATCTGCAACTTGTTTTTCAGGTCGGGTATCTTACCGAAGGTATTGAAGGTGGTGTAAAGTATCACCGTACTGTCACTTCCGGCATTTTCTATACCCGAACTGTACTCCATGCCCACGCTCTGTGTCGCGTTGGGGTTCATTTCGAAGTACACTGTGATGGAGTCGCTTGTGTCTATGGTTCCATCAATCAATCGGCATGAGCCTGAAAGTCCGGTGAGCAGACCTACAGTAGAGGCTGCATATTCTATACCTTTTACTTTCACTTGCAGGTAGTAGGATTTTACCACGCTCTTTGCCATGAAGTAGCCACCGTCGTTGGGGAGTATGGTGTCGGCGCTTTCGCTGTAGGGAATTGACACTTCGCCGCAACTTGTAGTAAAGAGGTGGTCGGGCTCGTATACTATCTTTTCGTCTCCCGAAAGTTCTGCATCACCACGGCTCGAAATTTTGGCTCTCAGGTGCGATGCTATTTCGTTGGTAAATGCCTTGGAGTCTTCGATGTCTGCCGCTTCGTTCACAATGGAGGTCTCTGTGTCGAAGTTGTATGTTACGAGGTTATATTCTCCGGGATCGGCTATGATGTAACCGTCGTAGTATGTGCCTTTTTCGTCCTTACTCTTGTTGCGCAGGAAGCGTTCGGCCTTAATCTGTCCGGTAAGTTTGTCGGCAAGTGCCACACGCATCACGTCGGGTGCCTTATGTACGGGACGGACATACTCGGAGTTGTAGAATCCGTAGGTTACGTTCCTTATCGCTTCATCTATATATACGCGCACGTAGTGGGTGTTGCTGACCTCTACAAGCGGACGGCGTTCGCACGATGCAGTGAAGAGAACGACAAGTGCCAATATGAAGATACTGATGTATTTATTCATAGCGCACCTCCTCTCTTCTCTTTATGGGTATGGTGATGGGCATCACAAGCGACACTTTCAGCTTGGTGGGACCGAAATAGCCCATACGACCGTGGTCGTAAGGGTCTTTCACAAGCACCGAGTTGTCCAGCGATGGCTGATAGTGGCGGTATGCTGTTGACAGGTAGCCGAATGATGCAGAAAATTCAAGGTTGAAGAGTTTGCTTATGGGCATTGCGTAGCCGTAGGTGAGGCCCGCCGACCAATATTCACCTTGATAGTTTATGTCGCGCTTCCACTGGAAGTCGTATTTCGACGACATTACATAGGGAGCTATAAACTGACCTGTAAGCACCTCGCGTGCATCGGTGCGCTTGAACCAGTAGCGGCCTTCGATGCCTATTTCCCACATCTGGAATGCCCACTTGTTGCCGCCATGCCACCAGGGGAAGACATCCTCCACCATCACTGACCACTTCTTGCCTATGGGGAATTCAAGCTCAAAGTTGAGCGCTGTCGCAAGGTCGTACAGGAGGTTGGTCTTTGCAGCAAAGGTGTATGTCTCTGCGCTTGCCGAGGGGACGGGAATTTTCGTCCACACGGGCACCGGCACAGGTTCGGGCTCAGGTTCGGGCTCGGGCTCCGGTTCGGGTGCAGGGGGCGGAACAGGTATCTCGTTGAAGTAGAGAATACAAAACATCGAGTTACGGATGCGGGGATAGTAGGTCCTGAGCAGATAGCGGTAGACGGGTAACTGCTGCATTCGCCATTTTTTGGTTCCTATATTTACATCGGCATCGATTACACCTATTACCCTCTTCTTCATTTCGGGTTTCAGTATCGTATCGTTAAGCACAAGTTCGCGCAACTGCAACCACGACTCACCGTCGGGGTGCACAAAGAGTTTGCCGATAAGTTCAGGGTGATGTTTCTCCACATAGGTGCGCATGGTCTTAGCACGATTCTCCGACAGCCATAAGTTGTGTGCATAGGGGCCTTCGGGCGATGATTGTGAGACGATGACTACTGAGTCGATGCGTTGGAGGCCTATAGAATCTATCCAATGGGCAAATTCGCGCAGAGATTCTTCGTTGCCCATGTATTTGAGGTCGAGGTAATGCTTGTCGAGACGGAAGTGTATTTCGATACCTTCTACGCTCTTCTGCTCGCTTTTCCTAAAAAGCTGAGCTTGTGCAGACATAACAGCCATGCTGCACAACAAGAACGTTATCAGAAATCGTGTATACTTCATTTTAGTGTGTCGCCCCCCTGTTTACTCCGTTTTACATCTATTTAATTGACCTAATTTCACATATGTGCATGCAAAGGTACATATAATTTTTATCATTATATATAACATTTATAATTTTCTCCCTAATTTTAACAGTTAATTATAACTAAGAAACTTAAATTGTTTAAAAAATTCACATAAATTCGCTAATATTATACAACCCAAAAATTCCTCATTACAATTTTCCAAGAAAAAGCGATACATTGCAACATAATTCAATCAATCCACACCTTTCGTTAACACTTTGTCAAGGCTAACATGTATGAAGGATAAAAACGGCAATGCTATTTAATGGCAGTGTGAGGATTTATATAAAGCTGAGAGGGAAAAGGCTTCAGTTTGTTCTTTGTAAAAAAATTATCAATAATGGCTATAAAATACACTGTATTCGGGGATTCCACCTGCGAGAAAAAAGCATCTCTGTCTATATATAATAATAGAGGGAGAGTGTATAAATCAATGATTTTGGCGGTATAAACTTTGTCCCTTCGCGTTTGTAACGCGAAGGATTGAGTATAAGCATCTGCGATGCGCTCAAAATAATACTACATATTATGAATTGAATCTGAG
>JAFYLO010000144.1 GCA_017557045.1 Bacteroidaceae bacterium
GGCAGCGGAATGCGTTTCCGCCATAGTGGAGTGAGTATGGGTAACCCCGACAGCGATGAATTTGCACGTAAGGAGACCGACGAGCAAGAGGTAAGAGCAATCGTAAACAGCATAGCATAATGGAGACAATAAAAGAGAGAATACTGCGCGAGGGACGCAGCGGCGAAGGTGGGATACTTAAAGTAGATGGAATTATGAGCCATCAGGTCGACACCAATTTCATTATGGATGTTGCAAAAGAGTTTGTACAACGCTTCCAGGATTGTGAAATTGACAAAGTAATCACCATTGAAGCAAGCGGCATCCCCCCTGCTCTTATGGTGGCTCACCTGTTAGGCGTACCAATGATTTATGCCAAGAAAAAGCAACCCGACACAATGAGCAACGCACTAACAGTAGAGGTGTTCTCATATACAAGGAACGAGCCCAGCATCGTATCTCTAAGTCGCGACTATCTGCATAAAGGCGATAAAGTACTGTTTATCGACGATTTTCTGGCAAACGGTAACGCCGCAGGCGGAATAATGTATCTTGTCGAGCAGGCCGGCGCCGAGCTTATAGGTATGGGATTTATCATTGAAAAGGCATTCCAGCCCGGTGGCGACTATCTGCGTGGGAAAGGCATAAGAGTAGAGTCGTTGGCTAAGATAGATGCCCTTGACGAGTACGAGACAAAGAGCATATAATAAGCCCCTCCAAAGGTCCTCATAACAAGTGTGGATGCCCCAAAATAGAATGGGGCATCCACACTTGTTATGAGGGTTCAGAAGAGCTGTTTACTTCTTCGACAACTGATTGATTACCTTGACAAGCTGTTCGCCCAAGCCTATAGAGTAACCCTGCGACATAAATACTATGCGGTTGAAGGTATCAGCCACAAGGATAACAGGACGGTTAGGACTTTTAAGCTTCATATTGGTGATAATCTCACCGCTTATCTTATCGTCGATGTCGGTACCCCAAACAACCGTCGAGGGGAGTGAGGGGAAATCATCGGCCTTGAAGCGAGAGGCTGCCGACTTGTCCTTGAACAAGAGAACCATCTTCTGTCCCCACTTCTCGAACTGCTCTTTGTAGGGCATTACGTCGCGCAGGAAGTGGTTGGTAGGCTCGCTGTTAGGGTCGATAAGCGCAATGATATAGTATCCGCGACCTGTTGATGAGAGTATCGAGCGGCTCTGATCGGTAGCAATGTCATAATAGAGATTCTCGCTGTTGAAATTACCTATCACCTGCAATTCGTCCTTGCTCTCGCGCATAGACATCTGCATCTTTGCAGTGCCACCTGCAGGTACCTGAACAAAGTCGAGGTTGGCAAGGACACCACCGTTTGCCATACGGGTACCGGTTATAACAAGATAGTCGCCGGAATCCATCGTCAATCCGCTGCCAACAACAGAGCGCAATCCCGCATTGAAAGGATAACTCTGAATCTGCAATTTGCCATCGACAATTTTTGAGATAGTAAAGTGTGCAGAGTAGCGTGGGTCGTCGTTAAATTCGTTGGGAGTATAATCTACTACAAGCCGACCTGTTGCGTGCGAAATATTCGCTGCATCGGCCGAGAAATTGACGTCACACCATTTTCCATCTTTAAAATATTGTGTCTTACCCGTCACAGCATCTATTCGTGCTGCAATGCCCATACTGCGTGCCGCTGATACAAAGAAAATATCGCGTGAGTGAGCATCGGCTGTGCGATACTCCCACACTCCTTTTGGCGACATACACAGTTGAATAGGATTCCAAGACTCCTCCACTGTTATATTGTTGCGACACCAATCGGCCCACAGTTCGGGATTATTCTTATAGTTCTGAGCATCCTTCTGCGAAATGACATTTGCAAAGAAGCCCTTATATGGAGTGAGCATCTCGTTGCTCACACGGGGGTTAAGCACATACATCTCATACATACGCTGCTCGTTCACACCTTCTGCGTCACAATCGGGCGTATTCTTAAAATGGTCGTTAAGCACCTCTAAAGAGATGTCGCGACGGTCTTTCTGGGATATTGCACACAAAAGGCCTACCGCTCTATCAACATTGCCCTTATCTGTACTCCTTAGGAATGATGTTATTGCAGCATAGTTTCCACGAGACTCTGCAATAAGAGGAATAATATATTCGGCACCGTGTTCTATTTCGTCAGCCAACTTCGCAGCATCCTCAGCTGTGGGGAATGTAGCAACATACGCATTGCGAATAGAGTCTTCGTAGGCAAAGCGAGCTGCATTTTGCGACACCTGCTCGGGAGTGAGTTCAGGAACGGTATTACGCTCTACAGGGGGGATAATATCCATCTGCTCCGTTGCCTTGTGACCTGCCGCCTTGTCGAGTACTATCTTTATGTTGTTATCCTTGCCTGCGGTGAACTTAACATAGCCAAACTTTCCATCCTTTGATGCCCAGGCAATCATATCGCCGTGACCAGTAGTGAGCGACACACTACCATTGTCGTCGCTCTCTTTTGTCACAGCGGTGTAGAACTGAGAGTAATTATATATCTTGAACTCAACGGTAGCCTTCACGGGAGCACCACCCTCGTCGACTACCTGAAGAGTGGTTGTTGCAACAGGTGCATAGTTGGATGTTACATTAATCTCGGTGTAACAAGCGGTGCGGTCTATTACCTCCTCGGGACCATTGTAAAAACCGAA
>JAFYLO010000145.1 GCA_017557045.1 Bacteroidaceae bacterium
CAGAGCCTTTGAAAGAGGGACAGATGTTCCTGCTCGACTCAGGTTGCGAGAATGCCATGCACTATGCAGGCGACCTCACAACCACAATGCCCGTAGGCAAACACTTCACCGAACAGCAGCGCACAGTGTGCAACATCCTGCGCACCGCTCACCTTGCAGCCGTGAACGCACTGAAGCCCGGCATCGAATTCCGCGATGTCCACAACATCGTGCTCACAGAGATAGCAAAGGGTATGACTGATCTCGGACTCATGAAGGGTAATCCCGAAGAGGCAGCACGCGCCGGCGCAGCCTGCATGTTCCTGCCCCACGGCCTCGGCCACATGATGGGACTCGATGTACACGACATGGAGAACCTCGGCGAAGTAAACGTAGGCTACGAGGAGGGACGCAGCAAGAGCACACAGTTCGGCTTCAAGTCATTGCGTTTGGCAAAGGCCCTCGAACCTGGCTACGTATTCACCGTAGAGCCGGGAATCTACTTCATCCCCGACCTTATCGACAAATGGCGTGCCGAAAAGCAGTTCACCGACTTCATCTGCTACGACAAGCTCGACGCATGGCGCAACTTCGGCGGCATCCGCAACGAGGAGGACTGGTTGGTATTTGAGGGTGGTGCACGCCGACTCGGAAAATACAAGCCCATGTCTCCCGAAGAGATTGAGGCCGAGCACAACGCATAAGAGAAACCACAAACAACAGAGAGGTTGTGTCAATATATTGGCACAACCTCATTGTTCATAAACAAGTCTTATGAACACATATAAAAACATTGATGTCCGGTAAATTTTTATTCTGCTAATGTTTTGAACTCCTCCGTCTTCAGAAAAGTAACTAAAAAAACTGTCCCTCTATTGAAGAGGGACGAGGAGCAAAGCGACGGAGGGAGTTCCAATCATTGCAAAGTAATTTTTATGGACATACATAAAAAAACAAGAATGAAAGAATTGCTAAAATCCAAAAATCTATTGTGGATGGCAACCCTCGCCGCCATCTTCGTAATATCTTTCAGCTACATATTCGACAGCAAGCTGAACCTCAATGGCGACAACTGCTACTATTTTGCCAATGCCACATCGCTGGCCAAAGGCGCCGGATACGCAGATATGTTCGGCAACCCAACAACCAATTTCCCTCCCGGCTACCCGTTGCTGATGACACCGCTGAGAATGGTTACCGACAGTATTGTTGCACAGAAGATACTCAACGGCATATTCCTGTTGACAGGTGTGTTGCTACTTTTCTCCACAATAGTACGCGCCGGATTCAAGCGCCCGTTGGCATTCCTTGCCTGCGTGGCAGTACTCATAACCCCACACCTGCTCGAATTTACCACCATGATGATGAGCGAAGCAGCCTGCTTCTGCTGCATAGCCCTTATCTTCTGGCTATTTCAGGGTATTATGGAGAAGGAAAAAGAGCGCTCTCTGTGGCGCATGCCGCAGTTCTATCTGCTGCTTGCACTCATAGCATTCTCCTACTACATACGCACACAGGCAATCGCAGTCGTTGCAGGCTTCGTGTTGGGATTCCTTGCTATGCGCCGTTTCGGGCTGTCGGCAGCCGTTGCCGCCGCATTTGCCCTCGGATACGCACCGTGGATGCTGCGCAATTCACTGTTGGGACTCAACCAGTCGCGCTATGTGAGTCAGATTGACTTCACAAATATCTTTTCGACCACCAAGATGCTCATTGTGCAGGCAATGCCAGAAAGCATCATTCCTTTTGTGCCTGTAAACTACGAAGAGGCACCGGGAGTGTTGCTATGGATTTTTGCCCTTGTACTGTTGGCAGTTGTCCTCTACGGCTTCTGGAACATGGGCAAACTGCGTTGGCCGCTCTTCTTCTACCTCTGCGGCACTATAGGCATAATCTCTCTTTTCAACGTGCCCAGCCAGTACCGCTATCTAACATCAGCAACTCCTTTCCTGACAATGGCTCTCTTCATAGGATTGTGGAAATTGGGCGAAACAGTAACGCAAAAATCACTAAAAACCGCCTTTTCACCGTGGATTTTGCTTATACTCTTTCTCCCGCCATTCATGCAGGAGAGCAAAGGCAACAAGCACACCATGGGCGACCTGCACGCTATTGCCGTACAGAAATTCCCTCCACAATTCAACAATTTCTTTGCACTGGGCAAGGCACTCGCACAGAAAAACAAGAATGCGATAGTATGCTCACGTAAGCCCGAACTGTTGTATGCCACCTCAGGGCTGCGCGGTGTACACTACCTTGAGACAGAGGACGACGCAAAGATGATACAGGGAATGCTCGATAAAAAGGTCGATTATGTACTGCTCGAACAGTTAGGCTTCGGCTCCACATACCGCTACCTTATCCCCTGTGTACAGAAACATCAGGATATATTCAAGGTTGCACTCCACCTGCCCAACCCCGACACATTCCTGCTGCTTTTCGACAAGAAAGCAGCGACAGAGTGGCTGAAAAACAATCCGGCAAAGTAGTGTGAATCCTGCATAATTGCATTATACCGGTAACAAACAACTCTCCCTCAGGGGGGGGTACCCGAATGTGAGGAGGGAGTTTGAAAGAACACACAAGC
>JAFYLO010000146.1 GCA_017557045.1 Bacteroidaceae bacterium
AAGACCGCCGGCGGTGTCTTCGTCGTATTGCAGCAGGTCGACAATGTCGCCGGCAAGCTCGAAGTCTTTGATGTGTTGCAACACCTCTTCCTGCTTCTCCTCGTCCATGTCGCGGATGATTTCCACGGCATCGTCGGTGTCCATGTAGTTTACGAAGCGTTTTGCGACAACTTCTGAGGGGAGGTCTTCGAGAAGGTCGTTTCGCATGTCCTCGTCCATTTCGGTGAGGGCATCGGCGGCCTTTTCGTTGTCGAGCTGACGGTAGAGGAAGTGTGCCTCTTCTTCGCTGAGTTCATTGCAGATTTCGGCAATGTCGGCGGGGTGCATCTTGCTCAGTTTCTCCTGAAGAAGGACTGATGCTTTCTGCTCTATCAGCTCTTTTATGCTGTGTATGAGTTCGTCTTTCATAAGCGACGTTCTATAGGGAGGTTCTATAAATTAGTAATTCAATATTCTTAGTAGGGTGGGTTCGGTTTCGGCCGCTTTGGATTTCTCCGAAGTTCTTTTGCGCTCGTTGGAAATAAAAGCAAACTTTTATTCACTCGCTTAAGCGAACTTTTGGCTTTATTTTTGCATCTTTTTGATATTTCCTCGGTTGCGATGCCCGCATCGCGCCCTTACAAATATCATAAATCTACTAAAAATAAAACTCAAAATCGTCGCGACCTAATTTATAGAACCTCCCTTAGTTACTGTTCTGTTATTCTTTGTTGGGGCGGCTCTGTTTCAGTTGATTGGTAGAACCCTCCCGTAAGATTATCCTTTACTGCTCAAGTTCGCGTTGTACCTTCTGTGTCAGCTCTATGAATTCTTCTATGCTGAGCTGCTCGGGGCGTTTGTCGAGTATGGCATCGCTCAGTATAGGTGATTCCTTGCCTACGATGTTCTGTATGGAGTTGCGCAGTTTCTTGCGACGCTGGTTGAAGGTGGCTTTCACTATGCGGGTGAGCAGTGCTTCGTCGCATTCGAGCTTTTCGCGGTTGTTGCGGCGCATCCTTACAACGGCACTTTTTACTTTTGGAGGGGGTGAGAATACTGTCTCGGAGACGGTGAAGAGGTATTCTACATCGTACCATATCTGTATGAGTATGCTCAGTATGCCGTAGGCCTTGCTGCCGGGGGCGGCGGCGAGACGTTCACCTACCTCTTTCTGTATCATTCCGCTGCAATAGGGGATGTGCTCCTTGTGTTCGAGCATCTTGAAGAATATCTGGCTTGATATGTTGTAGGGGTAGTTGCCGATGAGCATGAAAGGTTCGCCCTGCCACAGACGGTCGAGGTGCATCTTGAGAAAATCGTCGGGGATGATGTTCTCGTCCTTGAGCTGCGGGAGGTTGTGACGGAGATATTCTACTGATTCTTCGTCTATTTCCACTACCTTGAGCGGACGGCCCTTTTCGAGCAGCATGCGGGTGAGCACTCCCATGCCCGGACCGACTTCGAGTATGGGCAGGGTGGGGCATATGTCTACTGTGTCGGCTATATTTTGTGCTACTGTGAGGTCTACAAGGAAATGTTGCCCCAATCTCTTTTTTGCTGTAACTGTTTTTGCCATTTTTTCCTTTTTATACAATTTTTGTTTAAAAAAACAGTTTTTTTGGCTGCTGTTTACAATATATGTTTATCTTTGCAAGCGGCGTTGCAGCGATAATGTTGCAAAGTTAATTATTTCCCTTAATTAGTCAGTATACATAGTGAAAAAGATTTTTAACATCATACTTAAAACTTTTGTGCCGATTCTGCTGGGCGCTGTTATCCTTTATTGGATTTACAGGGATTTTGATTTTTCGCAGGTGTCGGGCGTGGTGTGTGGTGAGATGAATCTTTGGTGGTTCGCACTCTCAACTGTTTTTGGGGTTATGAGCCATGTAATAAGGGGATGGCGCTGGCGGCTTTCGCTTGAGCCTTTGGGCTATAGACCGGGTAGTGCCAATTGTGTGTATGCTATATTTGTTGCTTATGCAGCCAATCTTGTTGTGCCGCGCGTGGGCGAGGTTTCGCGTTGTGCGGTGCTTGACAGGACTGACGGTGTGCCTTTTGTGCAGTCGCTCGGAACGGTTGTTGCGGAGAGATTGCTGGATACAGTGATGGTGCTCGCGCTTGTGGCTACAGCGCTTGCTTTGCAGTGGAAGGTCTTCTATGCCTTCTTTGTGGCTGCGGGCGGCGGTGTTTCAGACGTGGGGCTTTTCTCTTCGGTAACCAAGATTGTTGTGGTGATTGTCTCTGTGGCCGCCGTGATTGCTCTCCTATATATAATAATGAGAAAGATGGCACTGCTTGCCAAAATCAAGTCTGTATTGAGACGTTTTTGGGAGGGTGTTACTGCTTTGGGCAGAATGAAGAATTTTTCGCTCTTCTTTGTGGAAACAGTTGCCATCTGGTTTTGTTATTTTATGCAGTTCTACCTCTGCTTCTTCTGCTTTTCGTTCAGCAGTGAGTTGTCGGTTGCTGCCGGCCTGCTCTTGTTTGTGGCGGGAAGTGTGGCGGTGGTGGTGCCTACTCCCAATGGTGCGGGGCCGTGGCACTTTGCCATCATCAGCATGATGGTGCTCTACGGTGTTTCGCAGAGCGATGCGGGGATGTTTGCGCTTATCGTGCACTCTACGCAGACGGCTCTTGTGGCGCTGCTCGGCGTGGTGGGGCTTATAATGATAAATATTAAGAATTTTTTTATTAAATTTTAAATGATAATATACTATGGGATTAACTATTAAAGATTTGGCTCCACAGGTAGTGTGGAAACACTTTGAGTCGCTCACACAGGTGCCCCGTCCCTCGGGACATCTCGAAAAGATACAGAAATTCCTGCTCGATTTTGGCAAGAGCATCAACGTTGAGACATGGCAGGATGAGGCAGGCAATATCATCATGCGCAAGCCTGCTACTCCGGGATTGGAGAACCGCAAGGGTATTATCCTTCAGGCACACATGGATATGGTGCCCCAGAAGACTCCCGAGAGCAATCACAATTTTGAGACTGACCCTATCAAGACTATTGTTAAGGGCGATTGGCTTTATGCCGATGATACTACTCTCGGTGCCGATAATGGCTTGGGCGTAGCTGCCATTATGGCTATCATGGAGGACAACACTCTTACTCATGGTCCTCTTGAGGCGCTCATCACAGCTGATGAGGAGACCGGTATGTTCGGTGCCTTCGGTTTGAAAGGCGGCGAATTGCAGGGTGAAATTCTGTTGAACCTCGACTCGGAAGAGGAGGGTGTCCTTTACATCGGTTGTGCCGGTGGTGCGAACATCACTGCTTCTATGGAGTTCATGGAGGTTGAGCCTTGCGAGGATGAGGTTGCTGTGAAGGCTACTCTCAAAGGTTTGCGTGGCGGACACTCAGGCTTGGAGATTAACGAGGGTCGCGGTAATGCCAATAAACTGATGGCTCGTTTCGTGCGCGAGGCTATGGACGAGTGCGGTGTGAGTCTTGCAAGTTGGAACGGTGGCAACATGCGTAATGCTATTCCTACAAACTGCGAGGTTGTACTGACATTGCCCGAAGAGGCTGTTGAAGAGGTTAAGCAGATTGCCGAAAAGTATGAGGCGCTCTTCAATGCCGAATTTGCTCCTATAGAGGAGGGTATCACTCTGCGTGTGGAGAGTGTTGAGGTGCCCGAAACTGTTGTGCCTGAGGAGATTCAGGATAACCTCATCGATGTTATTCTCGCTTGTCATAATGGCGTTCTGCGCTTTATCCCCACAATCCCCGACACAGTGGAGACATCGAGCAACCTTGCCATTGTGAATATCAACGATGGTAATGCCGAAATCAGAATCCTTGCCCGCAGTTCTTGCGACAGCATGAAGGAGTTCCTCGTGCTTCAGCTTTCAAGTTGCTTTGCTATGGCAGGTATGAAGGTAGAGGTTAGCGGCAGCTACAGCGGATGGCAACCTAATGTGAATTCGCCTCTCTTGGGTGCGCTCAAGAGTGCTTACAAGGATATGTTCGACAAAGAGCCCGATGTGCGCGTAATCCACGCAGGACTTGAGTGCGGTATCATCTCTACCAACTATCCGGGTATGGATATGGTATCTTTCGGTCCCACTCTGATGTCTCCCCACTCTCCCACAGAGCGTGTGTACATTCCCACAGTGGAGATGTTCTATTCGCTTGTTAAAGCATTGGTTGTTAATGGAGTATTATAAGAAATTGCTTGAATTTTATTAGAAAATTATTCTATAATTGCGAAATAAAATTTAAAGAACTTCTAATACTATATAAATATCAATAGTATTAATCTAAAAATGTAATTACTATGAAAAGGAATTTCAAATTTTTTGCAGTGTTGATGTCAATGTCATTGGTTTTGTCATCATGTATCGGTTCATTCGGTTTGACAAATAAGGTTAAGGCATGGAACGAGGGTCTCGGCGACAAATTCGTTAACGAGCTTGTATTTGTTTGTATGCACATTATTCCTGTTTATCCTATAACATTGTTAGTTGATGGTATTGTTCTTAACTCAGTTGAGTTCTGGACCGGTGATGCTCCCATTGCAAAGAAAGAGAATGGCACAAAGATTGTGAAGAATGCCAATGGCGATGAGGTTGCTGTAACATCTTGCGCCGATGGTTATATTATCTCTAACGGTGCCGATGAGATCAAGTTCCAGTTCGATTCAGCAGACAACAGCTGGAGTGCAGTTCATGGCGAAGAGGTTACCAAACTCATGACTATCGATGCCGAGAATAACAGTGCTGAACTTTATCTGCTCAGCGGCGAGACAATGAAGGTTGAACTCAATGATGCCGGCTTGAACATTGCTCGTCAGGCTATTGTTGCCAACAGCTTTGCAGCGAAATAATAGATTTTAATCTGAATAGGACCTGCCTGTTTTTTATAACCTGGCAGGTCCTTGTTTTTTTTATATGAAAAAGTTTATATATGCCGTAGTTATTGCGTTGGCTGCAACTGTTACAGGGTGTGGCGATTGCGCAAACGTATTGTTCAGCAATGGCAAGAGCGAGTATGCTATAGTCCTGTGCAGCAATGCCTCTGCATCGGAGCGTACCGCAGCTGCCGAGTTGCAGGATTATCTGGAGCAGATTGGAGGTGTAGTGCTTCCAATAATGGATTCGGATAAAATGACAGATGGACAGAAACAGATATTTATCGGTTACAGCAAGGAGTATGGTGCAGAGTGCGGCGTTGCTTGTCCCGACAAGAACGATGAGGGATATACCTATCGCACTGTAGGAGATAATATCTGGATTTATGGCGGAAGCATACGAGGTACAATGTATGGTGTCTGTTCGTTTCTTGAAAATGAATTCGGTGTGCGATGGTATACAAAAGATTGTACGGTCGTAAAACCAATGGAACAGTGGTGCTTCAAGGATTTTTGCCATAGTGAATCGCCTTTTATCAATTATCGCTTCGTGCAGTATTTCAATGTGGAACCACATAAAGAGTGGTTGGCGCACAACAAGTGTAATTCGGTCTGGACGGCTCAGGAAAATGAGTATGGAGGTTTGGTTGCATACTGGAATGCGCATACATTCGAGCAGTTTGTACCGTCGGGGAAATATTTTGCGGAGCATCCCGAATATTTCTCTTTACGCGATGGCAAGCGCACACCCTATACGCAACTTTGTCTTTCCAACCCGGAGGTGCTGCAATTGTGTATAGCGGGGATGAAGCAGGCTATTGCCGACAATCCGCTCTATTGGGTGTACAGTATGTCGCAGAACGACAATATGTTACCCTGTCAATGCGAGGAGTGTCGTGCCATAGAGGAGAAGTTCGGTGGCCATTCGGGGCTGATGGTGTGGTTTGTCAATCAGGTGGCTGATGCAATAAAGCCGTTGTACCCCGACAAATATATCGGTACGTTTGCCTATCAGTATACCCGTAAGGCTCCTGTGGGGATTTCGCCGCGCGAGAATGTTGTTATACGTCTGTGCAGCATAGAGTGTTGCTTTGCCCATCCGCTTGAGGGGTGCGAGCATAATGCTCCGTTTATTTCCGACATTTCTGATTGGTCGAAAATTGCACCGCATCTGTTCATTTGGGATTATGTGGTCAATTATCGTCAATATGTGGCTCCTTTCCCGAACTTCGGAGTGTTGGCTGAAAATATAAGGACTTTTGGGAAGTTCAATGCCATAGGCATACAGGAGGAGGCGCAATACGAGTCGTTAGGCGGCGAGTTTTCGGATATGAAGTCATGGGTACTCTCCAAACTTCTCTGGAATCCCAATCTTGATACAGATTCTCTCGTGAATCAGTTTATTGCAGATTATTACGGCCCTGCCGGCACACATATACGGCAATATTTCGATTTGTGTCATTCTCTTATAAAGGATGAAACGGTGATGGGTATATATATCAACGACAGGAATCCTCTTTTCACTAATGAATTCATTGCTGAAGCCGACAAGTTGTTGAAGTTGGCTAAAGAGGCTGTCAGCAACTGTGATGAGGATGTTCGCCTGCGTGTGGATATGGTTGCTATGCAGATCGATTATCTGCGCGTCTTGCGCACTCCCCAAGAGGCTGTTGATGATGGTACGCGCGACCGCTTTTTCGAATTCATAAGAAAGCATAATATTCTTCTGAACGAACCGCAGAGCATAGAGGAGAGTATTGAGTTTATATTAAGAAATACATCAAAGTAATAGAATCCTACGCTCTGTAACTTTTGTCTGCTATGCAGTGGGCCATCTGCTTGGTTTCCTATGCATTTCAAAAAACTTACTGAAAATATTGCTTCACTGCACTATTTTCAGTAAGTTTGTATTATGAAACATCCCGAAAATGATGCCTCGTTCAAGGGGCTTAAGGTAAATGATGGTGTGGAGCAGCCTGCTTCCATAAATCCTTATCTCTCTTCGATGCGTTTGAAACGTGCGAAGAGACTGAGTGTCGACGATTATGTCGAGGGTATTTTGCGTGGCGATGTAAATATTCTGAGCCGTGCAGTTACGCTTGTGGAGAGTCGTCGCGGTGAGGATGCTGTGCTTGCGCGTGAGGTGGTGGAGCGTTGTCTGCCCTATTCGGGACGTTCGTTGCGAATAGGAATTACAGGTGTACCGGGTGCCGGCAAAAGTACATCTATAGATGCTTTCGGCATGCATTTGCTCAATACTAAGGGTGGCAGGCTTGCGGTGCTTGCAGTGGATCCGAGCAGTGAACGTAGCAAGGGCAGTATTCTTGGTGACAAGACACGTATGGAGAGGCTGTCGCAACACCCTGATGCCTTTATCCGTCCCAGTGCTTCGGCGGGTTCGCTCGGAGGTGTAGCTCGCAAGACGCGCGAGACGATAATCCTTTGCGAGGCTGCCGGATACGATACCGTTTTTGTGGAGACAGTGGGAGTGGGGCAGAGCGAGACTGCTGTATATTCGATGGTCGATTTTTTCCTGCTCATACAGATTGCCGGTGCAGGTGATGAACTGCAGGGCATCAAGCGCGGTATAATGGAGATGGCCGACGGCATTGTGATAAACAAGGCCGATGGCGATAATATTGCCGAGGCACAGAGGGCAGCAGTACACTATCGCAATGCGTTGCAGCTTTTCCCGATACCTGAAAGCGGGCGCCGTCCCGAGGTGCATACATATTCGGGCTTCTATGATATAGGCATTGACGGGGTGTGGAAAATGATATATGATTATGTGGCCCATGTGAAGGACAACGGTGTGTTTGAGGAGCGTCGCAAGCGGCAGTCAAAGTATTGGATGTATGAGAGTCTGAATGAGCAACTTTATTCCTTGTTCAACAATACTCCGGGGATGGAGGAACTCATAAAAGAGTGCGAAGCCGGGCTTGCTGATAATAAAATCACATCATTCGCCGCATCGAACAGGCTGATGGAATATTTTAAGAACCATTTGTCGTGATTTGTATTGCAGCTTATTAGAAATATATAACCGACATGAAATGCGGTTTTACGGAAAATTGCTGTATATTTGCATGGTGATTACAAAGCAATCGCTATGCAAATATAATTTACAGATTACATTATTATGAAATATATCAAACTTTGTTCGGCTTTACTACTGCTGTTGCTCATATTTTGTGCGCCTGCTTTCGCTGCTAAAAAGAAGAAACCTTGTAGTGTGTATGTGATGGGCGTATCTTATTGCTTCACCGATTCTACGGTCTATTTTACTGAGATTCAGCAGATGGACAGCATTGTCTTTGGCGAGGGTGGCCATGATTTTCTGCCTGCGAGACAGCATTATTCCTATGAACTTTCCGACTATATGGCCGAGAAGGAGGGAATGCCTGCACGCACTTCTGCTTTGCTTTATTCGAAGAAACTGTCGAAGTTGCAAAAAAAGGAGGCTAAGCTGAAGAAGACTTTGCTGAAGAAGAATATGAATGTTCTCTACCTTGGAAATAAATTCTCTTTCACACGACCTTGATTCAACTGTAGGAATGAAATTTCTGAAGTACTTTTTTTTACTGCCGCTTGCTTTGTCAGTGGCCACTCTTTTTATGGGGTGCAAGAGCGATGATGCGGATGGCGACGACGGCAATGGTATTATCGTAGATGTCCTTGAACCGGGCGATACTGCTGCACGTACGGTGCTCGTGTATATGATGGCAGAAAATAATCTGAGCTATTTTGCGGGGCTCGATCTTGCCGAAATGAACCGTTCGGCTGCAACTGTACCCGACAGTTGTTATATGCTTGCCTTTGTGGATGCATTGTCGAATCCCTACATTTGCCGTTTCTATCGCAATGCCAAGGGCTTTGCAACGTGTGATACGGTTTACAGCTTCGGCGAGGATTTTAATTCGACCGATACTATACATTTCAACCGTGTGTTGGATTGGGTAGCTTCTGAATACCCATCGAAAAACTTCGGGCTTGTAATGTGGTCGCATGGTAGCGGTTGGACACGCAATCTTAGTTATTCAAGAAGCATCGGCGCCGACAATGGGATGAACAGTGCGTCAGGTTTCCCTTATAAAAGTATGGAGATGGAGGAACTTGCCGGTTCGCTTGGCAGGTTGTCGGCAAAGATGGATTATATCCTTTTTGATGCCTGTTTCATGCAGTCGGCTGAGGTGGTCTATGAGCTTCGCAATTCTGCTGAATGGTTGATAGGTTCGGCTGCGGAGATTCCTGCCAACGGCGCACCGTATGACAGGATAATTACTGAACTTTTCTCTTTCCCGTTCAATCCTGATGCTCTTATACAAAAATACAGCAAAGGCTATTCTTCTTATTTAGGTGTGCTGTTGTCGGCTGTAAAATGTTCGGCTATAGATGGACTTGCAGATGCTACAGCAGCTTTTGTGCCTGCATATTTTTCGTGCGACAGTGTGGTTGATTATTCTGATGTTTTCTCCTATTTGTCAGGAGGATGTTTTTGGGGGAATAATCTTTACCCTGAATATTTCGACATGAATGCAGTTATGTTGCATAGGCTTCCTAACGATGCTTACCATGCCTGGAGGAGTGCACTTGACGAGGCTGTGCCCTATAAGGTTGCTTCGAGTAAATGGTTGTCGGGTATAAGAGAGTGCAATTATGCGGTAAACGATTCGGTGTACAGCGGATTGTCTATGTTTGTTCCGCGTGCAGATACAAAATATGCGCGTCTTAATGCTGATTTCAAGACGACCGGCTGGTATAATGCTACCGGGTGGAGCAGTGCCGGATGGTAGTGTCCTTTTGATTGAGAGAATCTGAATTTTGCAGGAGCGTTGCTCCTGTATTTCTAATTTATAGAACTCCTTTATATGCTATGAACGATTTATTGAAGATGCTTGACAGTTCGCCTGTGAACTTTCTTGCTGTGAATTATGCCGAGCAACTGCTTGCAGACAACGGATTCTGTAAGGTGGAACTTGGCAGTATGCCTGTGCTTGAGCCGGGAAAAGGCTATTATATCACAAAGAACGGTACGGCTCTTTTTGCTTTCAGAATAGGTACCGGGGATGTTACAGAGGGTTTCAAACTTATTTGCGCACACACTGATTCGCCGGGTTTCAGAATAAAGCCGGCACCTGAGATGTTCTCCGAGGGGGGAATGGTGCGCTTGAATACTGAGGTTTATGGCAGCCCTATCCTTTACACTTGGTTCGACCGTCCTTTGTCTATAGCTGGACGTGTGTTGCTTCGCAGTGATAATCCTCTGCGTCCTGTGGCGCGTCTGTTGCATATAAAGCGTCCGTTGTTGCTTATTCCGCACATTGCCATTCATTTCAACAGAGAGGTTAACGATGGTAATCCTTTGAACCGTCAACGTGATATGATGCCTGTGTTGGGATTCATCAACAACCATTTCGAGAGGGAGAATCTTTTGCTCGGTATTATTGCTGAAGAGCTGGGTGTTGCTGTGGGTGATATTCTTGACTTCGACCTGTCGCTTTACGACGCTACCCCTGCGGCTCTATGCGGACTGAATAATGAGTTTGTATCATGTGGCAGGCAGGATGACCTGCTGATGGCTTTTGCGGGTTTGAAGGCTCTGATTGGCAGCGATGCTTCGCGTATGACGCAGGTGCTTGCTCTTTTCGATAATGAGGAGACGGGTAATGTTACCAAGCAGGGCTCTGCTTCTCCCGTGTTGCGCAGTTTGCTTGATACTATTTTACTGAAGTGCGGCGGTGCGCCGGGAGACCTTTATGTTGCTGTGGAAAATTCGTTCATGATTTCTGCGGATATGGCTCATGCCTTGCATCCTAATTATCCCGAGAAGCACGACCCGACGAACCATCCCGTGATGGGCGGCGGTCCTGTCATCAAGTTCAATGCCAACCAGAAGTATGTTACTGATGGCGATTCTGCTGCTGTCTTTGCCGAGATTTGCCGTAGGGCGGGTGTTCCGTTCCAGTATTTTGTGAACCGCTCTGACATGGTGGGCGGTGGTACGCTTGGCAATACTTTGACTACACAGCTTCCGATGAGAGGTGTGGATATGGGTAATCCTATGTGGGGTATGCACTCAATAAGGGAGACTTCGGCACTGATAGATACTTTCTATACTATAAAGGCGTTTACGGAGTTCTATAATGTGTAGGCTCTTTTGGTGATAATTGAAATATTATATGGATACCCTCTTCTGAAGTATTTCAGTTGAGGGTTTTCTTTTGGGGTGTTCTTCGTTGTGATATACAAAAAAATAATGATTATGCGATATTATACCTAAAAAGTACACCCCCATCCTTCAATGGATAAAAAACTATTCTAAAAAGTTCCTGCCCTTAAAGGGGACATTGCGTAATAAGCAATGTTTGCGACGACGAAAGCTTTAGCTTTCCAAAGTACCGAATTGCCGCGCCTCAAAATGAATATAAAATAACAAAAAAGAACATTGAATATGCTTAACGAAAAACTCTATAGCACAGCGGTTTAGCATTTTGTTATATAGAAGGAGT
>JAFYLO010000147.1 GCA_017557045.1 Bacteroidaceae bacterium
ACAAAGAGAAAACAACTCTCCCTCTTGGATAAGAGGGAGTACCCGAACGGGGGAGGGAGTTTGACTGAACACACAAGCAGAATCGTCAAACTCCTCCGGCCTCAAAAACAAGTTTTTGACTGACCTCGCAAGCTCGGCACTCCTTTGGAAAGCTAAAGCTTTCGTCGTCGCAAACATTGCTTATTACGCAATGTCCTCTTATCCAAGAGGCGGAGCTTTAGTACATGTTGAATAACGAAGAAATAAGCACTCTCCCTCTTGGGCCTGAGCAGAATATCCCGGAGGAGCAACATTATATAGCGTAGACTGTGAGGCCTACGGATGCTGTGTCTGAACACATACGCAATGTCTCTTTACTCCTCTTTTTCGCCCAGCAGTCTGCCGGTAAGATACTTTACGGGGATACCCATGGCTATCAGCCCCACGACAATGACAGTGACGAAGACAATCGCAACATCGCTCGCGACAATGTCGACAGGGTAGTGGTCGATGATGAATCCTCCCGAAGCGTCGCCGAATGATATGACGCCATAATTCTCCTGCACGAGGCAGAGTGCAACACCTATAATGATACCTCCCAATGCTCCGGCTATGGAAATCATGGAGCCTTCGATGATGAAGATGTTTGTGATGAGCTTGTTGCTCGCCCCTAAACCGCGCAAGGTGTTCATGTCTCTCTTCTTGTCGAGGATGAGCATGGAGAGTGAGCCGATTACATTGAAGCAGGCTATTAGCAATATGAACGAGAGGAACAGATAGGAAATTAACTTCTCTATGCTCATAATCTTGAAAATCTCAGCCTGCTGTTCGAATCTGTCCTCTACTTTGTAGTCGTCTCCGAGCGTAGTCTGCAACTGCTTTTTAAGGACACCTATGTTTGTCCCCTCTTTAGTCTTAAGTTCGAGCGAATTGACCTCTGTCGTGTCGCGTCCGAATATGTCGCGTGCAAAAGCTATTGAGGTCAATATGTAGTTGCTGTCGTATTTGGGCTGGTTGACGATGAATGTCTTTCCCGAAGCATAGAGATAGCCCTTGCGGAAGTTGGAAGCGGGGTTGGCCATACTTACCTTGTGTCCTCTCTTCGGGGCGTATATCTCCAACGGGGCAGCATGGTAGAGGCCGCAGTTCAGTGCGCCGGTAAGCTCAATGCCGGGAGTGGCATAGTCGACGGTGTTGTCGTGCAACTTGAATGTGCCGTTGCCAATAAGAACATCGGCAATGCTTGTCAGTTCCGCGAAATTGTCCTCCACGCCCTTGATGGTAGCCATCACCTGACGTCCGCCATACTGCACCATCACCTTATCCTCCACACATTCGGTAACTACGGCAATTTCGGGGAGTGCCCTGATTGCCATTACGGCACTGTCTGTAGCATTGAATGTCTTTCCCTTGTCGGCAGTAATCTTTATTTCCGGGTCGAATGCGGTGAACTGCTCGGCAACCAACATTCTGAAACCGTTGAATACCGACAGGGTGCATACCATAGCAATCGTCGCAAGCATTACGCCTGCGACGGCTACTCCCGAAATTATGTTTATTGCCTGATGGCTCTTTTTCGAGAAAAGGTATCGTCGGGCTATGTATAACGATACATTCATCCGGAGATACTGCTATTTCAACAGATTGTCGATATTCTCAATGTAGTCGAGCGAGTCGTCGATGTAGAATCTCAGTTCGGGGATTATGCGCAACTGGTGTCTCACTCTGTTGCCAAGCTCAAAGCGGATGCTTTTGCTGTTCTGGTTGAGAGTCTCTACTATTTCGCCGCCCTTTTCCGAGGGGAATACGCTCAGGTATGCCTTTGCAATGCCGAGGTCGGGGCTTACTCTGACGATGCTCACTGATACCAATACTCCGCGTGTTTCCTTTGTCATCTTCAGGAATATGTCTCCAAGCTCTTTTTGTATGAGTCTTGCAATCTTGTTCTGTCTTGTGCTATCCATTTTATTCTATTTTTCTGATTATTGTAAGTCCGTCGCGCAGGGGGAGTATAACCTTCTCCACGCGGTTGTCTTTTCCTATAAGTTCGTTGAACCGTCTGACGCTCTCTGTCTGTGCGTCGCGGCGGTCGGGTTCTATCACATGGCCGTCCCACAGAGTGTTGTCGGCGAGAATCCATCCACCGGTCCTCAGAATGTCCATTGCCATTTGGTAGTATTCGATATATTCCCGCTTGTCGCCGTCGATAAATACAAGGTCGAATGTTACTCCGAGGGCAGGCGCTTCGTCGAGTGCGCTTCCTATCCTGTAACATATCTTGTCTGCAACGGGTGAACCCTCTATCCATTTGCGGGTAAAGTCCTCAAGCTCGTCGTTTACATCGAATGTGTAGACCTTCCCTCCTTCCTGCAACCCCTCGGCCATGCATATTGCCGAGTATCCGGTGAAGGTGCCTATTTCGAGAATATTCTTCGCACCCATCATCTCCACTAACATTTTAAGGAATCTGCCCTGTATGTGCCCCGACGCCATCTGCGGGTTTACGGTCTGTATGTTGGTGGCTCGATAGAGGTTATAGAGATAATCTCCTTCGGGGCTTATATGCTCCATTATATACTCTTCGATTGGGGTGGAAATTCTCATGGTCTCTGTACTCTTGGTTTTTCGATGGCAAATCGCTATTTTTGCATCATTCTGCAAAGGTAGGAATTTAGATAGAATAACGCTTCTTCTTTTGCAAAATATTTTTAACCCCAATCATGACAGATAAAAATAATATATCCAAGAATTCCCCCATTGCACGCTACAGGCGATATTTGCAGTTGGAAAAGTCAATGTCGGCAAATACCATCGATGCCTATTTGAGCGATGTTGTCAAGCTGGAGAATTTTCTCGAAGAGACGGGTAAGGATAGCATTGTCGCAGCAGTCGATGATATTCGTCAGTTCTTTGTCTCCCTTGCCGATGTTGGCATCGGGGCACGTTCCAGAGCCCGCATATTGTCGTCGCTCCGCTCCTATTATGGCTTTTTGCGGATGGACGAATATCTTACTGACGATCCTACCGAGGGTATCCAGTCGCCCAAGATTGGCCGCCATTTGCCCGATGTACTTGCACTTGAGGAGATTGATGCCATGATAAATGCCATAGACCTTTCTTCGGCCGAGGGACAGCGCAACAGAGCGATGATTGAGATTATGTATAGTTGCGGACTGCGTGTTTCGGAATTGTGTTCATTGTGTCTTTCCGACCTTTACCGCGAGGAGGAATTCATAAAGGTGTCGGGAAAAGGTGGCAAACAGAGGCTTGTCCCGCTCTCTTCGCGTGCAATCGAAGAACTCAATGCCTATCTTGCCGAGCGGTCGCACATAAATATCCGTCCCGGTTGCGAAGATAGTATATTTATAAGCGAGCGCCGCGGAAAACCGTTGTCCAGAATAACGGTCTTCCATATTGTAAAGGAACTTGCCGCCCTCGCCGGAATAGAAAAGAGTGTGAGTCCCCACACCTTCCGTCACTCCTTTGCAACCCATCTGCTTGAGGGTGGTGCCAATTTGCGCGTGATACAGTCGATGCTTGGTCACGAAAGTATCTCGACAACCGAAATATATACGCATATCGATCGCAGTCGTCTGCGTCGCGAGATAATAGAGCATCATCCGAGAAACAAACGTATGAAAAATAAATAAAAAAACGCCTATAACCTTTGTTATCAACGTAATTTGTATTAACTTTGCGCCCGAAAATTCGAGAAGAAGCGTAAAGGTGGTTTTTCTGTCTTTGTATGGTCTTGAATTTCAATTATTTAAGCAAGGAGAATAATTAAAATATAAACTTTAACTAAACACACAAAATGCTTAAAAAAATCTCTTTCCTGCTTTCATTGGTAGCAGTAGTTCTTTGCACATCGTGCGGATCTAAGATGAAAGGTCTCTCTTCGGAGTATTTCACAGTAACACCTCAGATTCTTGAGGTTATCGGTGGCGAAGTACCTGTAACAATCGACGGCAAATTCCCCGAGAAGTTCTTCAACAAGAAGTCAGTTCTCACAGTAACTCCCGTATTGAAGTGGGACGGTGGCGAACTTGCAGCTGAGTCAATGACTTTCCAGGGTGAAAAGGTACAGGGTAACAACCGTACAATCTCTTACAAGGAGGGCGGTAACTTCACAATGAAGACAAAGTTCGATTACGCTCCCGAAATGGCTAAATCGGCTCTCTATCTTCAGTTTACAGTAGCAAAAGGCAAGAAATCATACACATTGCCCGAAGTTAAGGTTGCTGACGGATGTATCGCAACATCAGAGCTCTACCGCTCAACAATCAAGAAGTCAAACATCGCAATCGGTGAGGATGCTTTCCAGCGTGTAATCAAGCAGGCTAAGGAGGCTAACATCATGTTCCTCATCCAGCAGACAAATCTCCGCAACAGCGAGTTGAAGTCAGAGCAGATCGAAGAGCTCAAGAAGTCAATGAAGGATGTTGCAACAGACACAAAGAGCAAGGTTCTCGAAAACGTAGAGGTTGCTGCATATGCATCACCCGATGGTGGCATGGGCCTCAACACAGACGTTGCAGGTGGTCGTGAAAAAAACACTGCAAAATTCGTTGAGAAGCAGATGAAGAAAGCTGAGCTCAAGGGTAACCTCGACACAGACTACACAGCTGAGGACTGGGAAGGTTTCCAGGAGTTGGTTTCTAAATCAAACCTCGCTGACAAGGATCTTATCCTTCGCGTTCTCTCAATGTACAAGGATCCCGAAGAGCGTGAGGCTCAGATCAAGAACATCTCTACAGTTTACAAAGACCTCGCAGATGTAATCCTTCCCCAGTTGCGTCGTGCACGCATCACTCTCAACTACCAGCTCATCGGTCGTTCAGACGAGGAGATCCAGGAGCAGTTCAAGAGCGATGCTAAGCAGCTCTCACTTGAGGAGATTCTCTACTCTGCAATCCTCACAGACAACGTAGCAGAGCAGAAGAACATCTACTCAACAGCTGCAAAGCTCTTCCCCGGCGACTACCGTGCATACAACAACCTCGCAACTATCGCATACAACGAGGGTGATTACAAGACAGCTGCTGACTACTTGAAGAAGGCTGCTAAGGCTGATCCTACAGCATCAGAAGTAAACGTTAACCTCGGTTACCTCGCACTTCTCGACGGTGATGTTGCTTCAGCAGAGACATTCATGGCTAAGGGTTCAAACGCAAAGGCTGGTGACGAGGCTCTCGGTAACCTCTACATCGCACAGGGTCAGTACTCACGCGCTGCATCACTCCTTAAAGAGGCTACAAACAGCACAGCTCTTGCACAGTTGCTCAACAAGGACTACAGCCAGGCTAAGAAGACACTTGCTGCAATCAAGACTCCCGATGCTGATACACACTACCTCACAGCGGTTCTCGGTGCACGCACAGACAACGCATCACTCATCTACGACGGATTGAAGAACGCTATCAAGCTCGATCCCTCTATGGCTGCAAAGGCTGCAAAGGATCTTGAGTTTGTAAAGTATCTTACAGACAGCTCATTCCTTAACATTGTAAAGTAATAATTCCTGCTTCCAAGTGAAGGGAACAGACTCAAAAGAACGACTCTCAATGCTTGCACTCACATATGTGCAAGGATTGGGAGTCGCTCTATTCAGACAGATGGTGGAGACGGCAGGAAGTGCGTCAGAGATATTCGAAAATCTATCCTCGCTTCCCGATATTCTCCCCGGTGCCACTCCGCAGTTGAAATTCCTGCTCTCCGACCCGGAGGCATTCCGCCGCGCCGAGGAGGAACTTGAATTTGCCTGCACTCACAACATCGACATTCTCGGTTACAACGACGATGCCTACCCCTATCGCCTGAGAGAGTGCGATGATGCTCCGATAGTGCTTTACGGAAAAGGCAATTACAATCTCAATGCCGAACATATAGTCTCGGTCATAGGCACACGCAAGGCTACAATATATGGCAAGGATATGTGCGAGAAGTTCGTCAGGGAACTTTCGGAACTTATGCCCGGCACGCTTGTGGTTAGCGGCCTTGCATACGGCATAGACATCTGTGCCCACAGGACTGCGCTTGGCGCATCTCTGCCGACAGTGGGCGTGCTTGCCCACGGCCTCGACCGCATATACCCGCCTGTGCACCGCAATACAGCAAAGGAGATGCTCGAAAATGGAGGACTGTTGACAGAATTCATGAGCCGTACAGCCCCCTTGCCTGCAAATTTCGTGAGGCGTAACCGCATAGTGGCAGGAATGTCCGATGCTACGGTTGTGATAGAATCGGCCGCTAAGGGTGGTTCACTTATAACTGCATCCATCGCCCGCAGTTACGACCGCGACTGTTTCGCCTATCCCGGAAAGACAACCGACACAAACTCCGTAGGTTGCAACAATCTTATAGCGAAGAATAGGGCTGCATTGATAACCTCCGCCGCAGATTTTGTGGAGGCAATGAACTGGGAACCTCAGAAAAAACGTAAAAAGAAACCCTCAACACAGTTGCAACTCTTCTCCGAACTTTCACCCGAAGAGGAACTGTTGATGAAATATCTTGCACAATACCCCGAAGGCGTTCAGGTAAACCGCATGGTGGTCGATACAAATATCCCCGTAAACCGTCTGATGACCATTCTTTTCGAACTCGAAATGAAAGGGCTTGTCAGGACTATTGCCGGAGGCCGTTATATGCTTTCCAACAATATATAGGGTGGTTCTATAAATTAGTTCGAGGCGATTTTTGAGTTTATTTCGAGTATATTGTTTGTTTTTACGATGGCGCAACCTTTGTGTTGCAACAGAGTAAAAATGAAGAAGATGCCGAAATAAGACAAAAAGCGACCGAAATAGAATGCACCCGGCAAAGAAATATAGATTAATAATTTATAGAACTACCCTATAAACAGCTTCTAAATGAAATTCTGCGATTATATATCATCGATCCTGTGCATGCTCTTGCTGTTGTCCTGCTCATCGGGCGGGGCATATCCCTATACAACCATCGATGGCGATATATATGAGACGCGCATATACACACTCCCGAACGCAGCAAGGCTCTATCTTACAAAGAACGATATTCAGCCCCGCGTGGCGGCTGCACTCCTGCTGCCGGCAGCCAATGCCGACACGATAGAGACGCTCTACACTCCGTCGGTACATTCAGCCGACTATGCTGCACTGTTCGCGCGCATCGGCTCTCATGGTGCATATATTGTTGAAACAGGGCAGGGTAGAGCAATCCTTACAGATATTCCTTGCAATGAAATAGAAAATTGGGCGACAATAATGCGTGGCTCCTTTTCAGCCCTTCCCGACAGCTTTTCGATTGTAATATCAGGCGACATAATATTCGACGATGTTGTTGCAGCCATAGAAAAACAATTTTCGGACATTGCACTTTACGGCACAGCCCCATCAGTGCGCGGAGAAGATGATACCCACATGTTGTTCGCCCTGCATCCCGACGCCGATGCCATGCGCAAGCGTGCAAAAGAGGGTGTACTGAGAGTAGAGGATGTAGAGTCCTTGAAGGGAAATTACCTTTTTGCCCTCGCCGACGGATTCTTTGACAACACTTTTCGCGTGCGCATGATAGCAGATGCGCTATTGCGCGGTGCAGCCTGCAACAGCGTGGTACTGCTTGCCGATAATCTTGAAAAAGTAGACAAAAAGATGTTGGCAGCCTCCTCTTCACGGCTATGCAGAATGGAAAAAATGTGCCCTCAGGTTCATCCCGGTGCGGAAAATTCAATCTCTCTCTCTTCGCCACTGCCGGCGAAGGTAAGTTTCCCCGATGCTGAGGAATTGTGCAAAGAAAATACTTTTAGCGAAAATACCCCCGAAGGATTTTGTCGTATTCTATTGCACGTGGATTACAGCGGAATACCGTCGACTGTCGCAACCATTGCTGCGCAATATTTGCACGAAGCGCTTGCCGGCAGCGAACCACAGATTGGGGTGAAATTGTTCGGGAAATCACTCCTTATAGAATTTCATTTCGCTGCAGAGACCGGTGAAAAGAGCGTAGAAAAAGCCATGACTGCCCTTGACGGGGTAGTCGACAGTGAACGATTCTATCGTTACCTGCAACAAAACGGCGATGCGCTTTTGGTCGGAAAAACATCTCCGACAAATATAGCGGCACAGACTGCCGAATATCTTAAAGGCGGCAAGCGCAGTACCGGACTGCACAACCTTGCCACACTCTCGATGCAGAGAATATTCTCATCATCGACTTCGCCATTGGCAATAGGCACTGAGGCTGAAAAATTGCTTCCTCTTTTAAAACCCCATTTCACTGTCGCCGCCCCGCAAAATATGGGAATCACAGCCCCTGCCGATGAATCGGCCCCCGAATATATGCTTGTAGCCATGGATTGCGATACCCTCTATACATTGTCTGCGGCTCCCGTTGACGGAGTAGGTGACAAAGCAACCATTTTGCTTTTCAACAAGGCTGCCGAACTCTCCCGCACAGATACACTCGTACGATATTCTCATAATGGAGCTTGCCTGGCAATGGGTGCAGCCTGGAAAGAGTCTCTCCCTTTCTCCGAGGAATACTTCGACGCAGCCCGTTCATTGCTCATCTACGACCTCTCCACATACGCTAAAACGCCACAGGCGGCAGTGCGCGAATATCTTCTCGGGAAGCAGTGGGGGTGTTCATCCTCCGAACTATACGATGCCCTTTGCGGAATTTCGTATTCCGATGCAAAGGATTTTTACCGTTGGCACAGAAAAGCGTCTGCTGTCAACATCGTCGTAGGAAAAGGCAGTTCTCCTGAACTGCGCAACCTCGCCGCAGAAGAGAAAGTTGCCTACCTCACCCTCGATGAACTTTTCGGCTATTAGCAATAATTTGTGTATAATGCCGAAAATGACTATCTTCGCACAAAGAAAAAAAAGAAGTTCCTAAACAGATGAAAGAATTTATAATATCCGAATCAAAAGCCGAAACAGCCATCCTCATAGGCCTTATTACCCCCTATCAGGACGAGCGCAAGACCAATGAATATCTCGACGAGCTTGACTTTCTCGCAAGCACCGCCGGTGCAGTGGTTGTCAAACGCTTCACCCAGCGTATAGACCGTCCTCACCCTGTAACATACGTGGGAAGCGGTAAACTCACAGAAATAGGTGCTTATATCGAAGAGCGCAAGGACAGCGAAGAAGAGATAGGAATGGTGATATTCGACGACGAACTTTCGGCCAAGCAGTTGCGAAACATCGAAAAGGAACTGAAAGTAAAGATTCTCGACCGTACATCGCTTATTCTCGACATCTTTGCCATGCGCGCACAGACTGCCCATGCAAAGGTGCAGGTGGAGCTTGCCCAATACAAATATATGCTTCCCCGTCTGCAACGCCTGTGGACTCACCTTGAACGACAGGGTGGCGGCTCAGGTAGCGGCAAGGGTGGCAGCGTAGGACTCCGCGGACCGGGTGAGACACAGCTCGAAATGGACCGCCGTATTATCCTCGGCCGAATGTCGCTTCTGAAAGAGCAGTTGCAGCAGATCGACCGCCAGAAGGCTACACAGCGCAAGAACCGCGGCCGTCTCATCCGTGTGGCGCTCGTCGGATACACCAACGTGGGAAAGTCCACCCTTATGAACCTGCTCGCCAAGAGCGAGGTGTTTGCCGAGAACAAACTCTTTGCCACACTTGACACCACAGTGCGCAAGGTGATTATAGAGAATCTCCCCTTCCTGCTGTCAGATACCGTAGGATTCATACGCAAGCTCCCCACCGACCTTGTGGAGTCGTTCAAGTCTACACTCGACGAGGTGCGTGAGGCCGACCTCTTGCTGCACGTAGTGGATATTTCCCATCCCGACTTCGAGGAGCAGATAGAGGTTGTAGACAAGACCCTTGCCGACCTCAACTGCGGCGATAAGCCCATGATGGTAATCTTCAACAAGGTGGATGCCTACAGGAATGTGCCCAAAGAGGAGGATGACCTTACCCCGAAGACAAAAGAGAATCTCACCCTTGACGAACTTAAATCGACATGGATGGCGAAGCTCTCCGACAACTGTCTGTTCATTTCGGCACGCGAGCGCACAAATATTGACTACCTCAAGGAGGTAATGTACAAGAAGGTGTGCGAACTCCATGTGCAGAAGTATCCCTATAACGATTTTCTCTATCCTACATACGAGGAGTAGTTCCCGGATAGAACCAAAAGAGCTACTGCGCCTCGGAATAATATCAATTGTTTTAATATTATTCCGAGGCGCAGTCTATTCGAATATATTACTGTCCGGTAAATGTATTTAAGTCGTTTAAAATTATTTATTGGTGTCCGGTAAACGTATTTAATTCTTTTAAAATTCGATATTTAAGCTTGTATAAGCCCCTATTCCTTTTTTGATACAAATTTGAGTGCAATGGTTTAAACTCCTCCTCTTGGATAAGAGGAGGTGGATTCAAACGCTTTTGCGTTTGAAGACGGAGGAGTTTGAAGCTATAGCTTGTGTTTTTATTCAAACTCCCTCCCCCTTTGGGTACTCCCTCTTATCCAAGAGGGAGAGTTGTTTTACCTTGTTTTTGAAGACGGAGGAGTTCAAAACATAACCAGAATAAAAATTAACCGGACACCAATAATTCGAATATCTACGAAGTTTCTCAGTATGACAATTCCACTGTTGTATAAAGCGGCAGATGGTCCGATGCTATACTGTCGCCACTGAGCACGTTGCTCTCTTTTACGGTGCAGCCGTATCCGTTTTTCAGGCAATATATATAGTCAATGCACTCTTCGGGGTTAATGGACGGATAGGTACATTCATCGCTGTTGTTCAGGATGGTGAAGTATTCACCCAATATCTTCTGTTCTTGAGTGTCGGTGGTGCAGTTCATGTCCCCTGCAAGGAAAAGCGGTTTTTTGTATCCCCTCAGAGCATCGCACACAATCCTTGCCGACGCCTCTCGGTCGTCGCCCTTTAGTGGAAAGTGGGTGCAGGCAACCACATACTTCTCAAATTCAACCACAAGCAGGCGGCGTGCCTCCCCACTGCTCTCCAATGGTACGACAGAGGTTGTCAGGGGCTTCTCTTTAGATAGCATACCTATTCCGTAGCTGCCTCCGCCGAACTTTATTGCCGAAGCGTATGAGGCATACATGCCTGTCTCCTTGCCCAGTTCCTCTATGCACACTTTGCCGTTGTTGCGCGAAGTCGCGCTGTCAAGCTCCTGCAAAGCAACAAAATGGGGGGATACCCTGTTGATAACCTCTGCTATGCGCTTGTAGTCAATATTATTGTCCATGCCGCGGCAATGGTGGATGTTGTAACTCATTATGCACAGTTCTTCGCTGCCGCTGCATGAAGTCAGCAGCATAGGGATTATAGCCAAAATGATGTATGCAATCTTTTTCATATCCTCTGTCTTTTATGCGAGATGCAATTATCTTACAAAAATTTTCTTGCCATTCTTTATGTAAATACCTTTCGTTGCGGCTGCAACTCTTCTTCCATTGATGTCGTAGATATAGCCGCCATCTGTAATGCTTTCTGCTGTCTCTTTTATTCCTGTGGCAGTCTGTGTGAAGTCAATCTCAATTTCGTCGCCGGCTGCGGAGGGTATGCGGCATACGTTTTTCGTGAGTCTTATCACATTGACCTCTTCGCCATTGACCTTTACAAGCGCCTTGTTCACACCATCGTATTTGACAAAGCATGCTTCGCCTTTATTGTTCTTGATTGTGGCTTTTGTAGCCTTGCACTCACTCCACTCTATGCCTACAGTAAAGTCGCCTACCGCCTTCAGACCGCTGATGCTTCCATCGGCCCACACTGACGGCAGTGCAGGATGAATGTGTATGGTGTCAGTGTGGCTCTGCATGAGCAATTCCGCAACACCGGCGCATACACCGAAGTTGCCGTCAATCTGGAAGGGAGCGTGCGAGTCGAAAAGGTTATAGTAAATACCACCTTTGTATTGGTCTGTGCTGTACGATGTTGAGTGCTTAAGAGCGTTTTTGATGATTCTGTGCGCATGATTGCCGTCGAGAGCGCGTGCCCACAGATTTACTTTCCAACCCATCGACCAACCGGTAGCTTCGTCTCCGCGCAGCTTCAAGGCGTTAACGGCGGGTTTGAAGTATTCGCTGCTTGGCGAAATCTGGTCGAGCGGGTGCAGACACATCAAGTGCGACATGTGGCGGTGGGCCTTGTCGCCACTGACAGTGTAGCTCGAATATTTCCATTCGCGCAACAACTTGGCACCTTTGCTCACTCCATTCTTTGTACCCCAATCGGCCCATGTACCCCCTTTGAATTGCTCTGTGTGCAATCCTTGGTCTGTATTGGCGAGGTACTCTTCGAGTGTTGCCATCTGTTGGTCGGTGAGCCTGCACTTCTCCTGACCTAAAATATCTATAGCTTTTTTCAGATAGACAAGATGCGTATATACCAATTGCTGGGCATGAGCCGTGGCGTCTTCTTTGGGGTTATCGTTCTGTTCAGGCGAGTATTCGTCGGGGCACACCCATGTGCCGTCGCCCACCTTGCGGTCTTTAATCATGCGTTCGAACCAGAATTCGGCGCAGCTCCACATTACAGGGAATGCCCGTGCGAGGAACTCCTTGTCGAGAGTATAACGATAGTGTTGCCACAGGTGTGAGCAGTACCATACGTTTGCTACAAAATAGTTGCTGCCCCATGTGCTCATGCCACCGAAGATGTTACTTTCAGTGAATACAGTCCAGCCTTTTGTCTGACCTCCACGTTTGGCTGCCTTCTTCCAATTGTCGCGTTGAGCCATCGTTATTATGTAGTCGAGGAAAGGCAAATGGGTGTCGCTGAGGTTTGTCGGCTCTGCCGGCCAATAGTTCATCTGTATGTTAATGTTGGTGTGTATGTCCGAATTCCACGGAGCGTTGGCGAGGTTGTTCCAGATGCCTTGCAGGTTGTTGGGTACATTTATTCCTCGTGAACTTGAAATCAGCAAATAGCGTCCGTATGCAAAATACAGCTGTTCGAGGAAGAGGACTTCAGCCTCCTTCCCTGTAATGTTCTTGCTCGCGGTGTTGTAGTTGTCGACAAGTTCGTTTGTAGGCAGGGTAGACGATGCTCCGCCGAGTCTGAAGTTTACACGCCCCATGTAGCTCTTGAAGTTTTCAACGTGTGTGCTGTAGAGTGTATCCCACTCCTTAAGTGCGGCTGCGTCTACAAATCCTTTGATTTTCGAAGCAAGTTTCGAAGTGCCCGATACGCATGATGCGGTAGAGGAGTCGTAGTCCGTACCTCCGCTGAAGATGAGAGTTACGGCATCGGCATTACTTACGGTTATTCCTTCCTTGTCGGTGCTTACTGCAGCCCCTTCTCCGGCAGGCACAACGCGGAAGCAGGCCTTGTATGTAACCGTAGTGAGTTTTCCCCCGAATGTGGCTGTATTTCCTGAGTAGGTTACATCCGAAGCGTTAATGCCTGTGCCGGGAGCGACGCTGAATTTAAGATGCAGTTTGCCGCTTCCCGATGCAGTGTAACGTGCGGCTATAACGCCATCGGGTTGGGAGGATATGTATTTACGTTCGTATTTAGTGCTGCCGTCGGCATTTGTGTATCTTACCCCGGCTGTACCGGTCTCGATATCAAGGTAGCGTACATACTCTTTTGCAGCCGCCACTGTGCTGTAACCGATATCCCCACTGAGGTCTTCCACAAATACCGAACCGAAATTCTTGTAACCTCCGTATCCGCCCATGTCATTAGGGCCGCCTTCCCACAATGTCTTTTCGTTGAACTGTATCTCGTCTGTGGCAATGCCTCCGTAAAGGCAGGCACCCAACTGTCCGTTTCCTATAGGCAGGGAGTATTCCATCCATTTGTTGGCAGCGTCGGTAAGGGTGGCAGGCTTGTTGTACCACAATGTAAGGGTGTTTTCCGGTGCAAAACTTCCGGCTCCTATTACTTTGAAGTCGGGGCTTTTGACATCCTGCTGTTTGGTGAATTTCAGCGGGTTGTTCTTGTCTCCTCTGTCCCAAAAGCCGACCTCTGATGTGCTCCAGCCACCGCCACCAAGACGGTTGAGTCCTGTGGATGTGAATGATGGATTACGTGGTACAATCTCGAAATTTGTGGCATATTCGCTGTTTGAGGACTCAGCGAAACTGAAGCCGTGGGCATCGGGGGTGGCTTTTGTCTGCAATCTGCCGTCCGATTTGTTGCTGCCGCTTACGCAGGCATAGAGGCCGGCCTTGCTCACTATCTGAAAGCTGTCGATGTTGCCGACAAATTTCCATAGCTGTTCGTCGCAGACATCAAGTGAGGCGAATGCAACAGTATTGCCCGCGCCGCAATCTTTGAACGACTGGTCGCTGATGGCAAATTGTATGTAGTACCATTGCTCGTTTTCAAGCAGGCTGAATATGGGCACGATAGGACTGCTTGGAAGGAACGTTACCGGGTTGTTGTTGTCGCCGGCACTCCATTCTCCAAGTTCAGCACCTACGGCAGTGCCTCCCCATTGGTTCATGCTCTGTCCGTTTGCACTCTTGCGCTGTATCTCCCATCCGCCGGCGCTGTTGCTGCTTTTTACTATTTTGAGAGAAGTCTTTGAAGAGGTCGATGCGGCAAATTTACTTCCGTTGTAGTATATGTAATTGCCGTTTTTGCTTTTCATGTACATCTCCTCAGCCGTACCTATGAATTGCCATTGGTTGGCATCGGTTTTTGCCTTTGTGGCAGTTTGCAGATTCTTGCCGCTTCCTTTGTCGCTTAGGACATTGCCGCCGGTCTTAAACTGCACATAGTACCATAGTGGTGATTCTTCACTTGAAAATTCGGGAAGAGAATTTTGTGCGTATGCCGCTAATACCATGAATAGGGCAAACAGGGATAGATGTAATTTCTTGAGCATATTATATGGTATCTTTTATTATTTCCAGACTATAGTCCACGCGTTTATTGCTATTATTCCCAAAAGGATGGCGCAATAAATGATTTTTGCTCCTGTGGTCAGCATGAAGGCTGCAAACGAAATGAATGCAGTCCTTAAAGCTTTCTCCGTTGGTGTTTTTGCAAGAAGCTCACCGATGAGTGCCCCTATGAACGGCCCTGCAATTATTCCCCACGGCCCCATGAATAGCCCGGCGAACATTCCTATTCCCGCACCCCACATTCCATATGTGGAGCCGCCCCCTTTTTTTGTCATCCACACAGGGGCTACGTAGTCGAGCAGGGTAATTGCCGCAGCTGCAATTCCGGTGGCTATTATCGTGGCTGTATCAATGTCGTTGCCATCGCAAAGCAATAACAACAGCAATCCGGCAAACGAGAGCGGCGGCCCCGGAAGAGCCGGGATTATTGCTCCTGCAATGCCAATGATTGCGCACACCAACGCCGCAAATGTTATTATATAATCCATATTATCTTGTCAATGAGAATTTGAGACTGACGCCGAAGTCGGTAGTGGTCGTCGGGTACGAACTTGCCGAAATAAGCGGGATGGTCTTCTTGCGCTCCACGAAGAAACTCATGTTCAGCATCTTGCTGTATGTGTAATCTGCCGACAGCGAGTAGTTGAACGAGTCGTTTCCGCTGGTTGCCTGTGTCGTACCTTGGTCGATGCTGCGGCAGAGGGCTGTCATGTTCTTGTACGAGAATGCCGCTCTCAGGTTAAGGTCGTTGCTCACCTTGTTGCTCTTGCTTGCCTTGCTGCTTGCGCCGAGCATCTTCAGGTTCACAATCTTGTATCCTGCGTTGAGGACAAGCTCTTTGGAGTGTGTCTCCACCAACTGTATGGCTGTTACGCTCAGGTTGAGCACGCGCGATTTTACATATTTGATACCCAACGACAGATTGTTCTGTGTGGTAACATCCAATCCCAGCAGGGGCGAGAATGATTCGTTTATCGAAGCAGTGCTGATGTTGTAGCGGCTGCTGGGCACAGGCATGCCGGTAGCAGTGTTGTTGGTGTATCCGAGACCGTTTGTGTACTCCATGTATGTAGAGTATGTGCTGTATGATCCCACCGAGTAGACACTCTTGTATCCGTGGGTGAGGTTGACGCTCTTGAAGTGCTTCTGGAAGAAAGGCAACTTCGACAATCCCGCATACTTGATGCTCCAGTTGGGCAACATGTGCATGAACGAGGGGAAGAGATCCATCAGTCCTTTCTTGCCTTCGCGTCCTGTGTAGGTACTCAGGAAGGCGGGCAGCATCACTTCGGCCGAATATTTGTTTACAGTTCCATTCTCAGGATTGAACACCTCTCCTGCGAGAGCACTCTGTTGGGGGTACATTGTGCCGGTGTATCTCTCCTCTATGCTCTTTCTTATGCCTTCGAGGTTGTCGACGAAGCGGTTGAACGTAGACGAACGGTAGTTGTTGCCCTCACCACCGACATCGAACGAGTTTCCTATGCTGATGGTGGTCATGGAGAATCCTCCCGATTGTGTTTCGGGCATTCCTGCGTACATATACTGTATGTTGCGGCTCTTGTTCCTCTGCCAATCGGCGTTGAGGTCAATCTTTACATCGGTCAACGGTTCAAGCACAAACTTCAGTTGCAGATTTTCCGCAGCACTTGTAGCGGCTTGTACGGCTACGCTGTCGCTTGTGAGCAACCATCCTTTGTCGTATGCACGTTTCAGGTAGCTGTCATCTGTGAGTCCGAATGCAAAGTCGAGTCCGGGAGCGTATGTGCCGCCCAATTTGCTCTGTCCCAGCATATCGCCGGTGTTGGGCATGAATCCCGGAAGCGACATCGAGTAGTTGTTAGTGTAGTTGACAGACATGCTGCGCAGCATCATCAGGAAGCGGGTGGGGTACTGCATCCTCTTCATGAACTCCGTATTCTCACTTTTGGGCTTGGGGGTTATTGTGAGCTTCAGCGGCAGTGTATCCTTACTCTTTATTATGATGTTGTTCTCGTCTACAACCTTGTATTTCAGTTTGTAGGGACGGCCCTTCTTGGTGCGTGCGTTGATTACGAGCTTTTTGTTCTTTAGTCCGTGCGCAAGGGGCAATACTGAGTCGGGGCGCAGTGTAATCTCTGTCTTGAAGGGTTTGATTTTTGCCGCCTTCTTCTCCTTCTCTTTCTTGTTCTTGGCGGCGGCACCGCTTGCGAAGCGCTTGTTCGTCTCTTCGAGGTAGGGCGACATGTTATACAACTTCAACAAATCAAAATTACCGTTCAGCGTGATAGTACGCTTGTTGGCAATGGTGTTGCCGAAGTTTACACCCGATGCCTTGTTGCCTCGTGCCCAGTTGTACGATGAAGAGTAGTTTGCATCGAACTTTGTCCATTCGAGAATGGGCAGTTTGCTGATGGGCAGCGTGTATGACGCAGTGAAACTCTGCTGGTAGCTCAATGGACGACCGAGGTTGCTGATGCTGTATAGTACCGAGTCTTTCCAAATGGCATATTCATCAGGGTAACGGTTGCGGTTGACGGGCAGATAGGGCTCTTCAATCTCGGCATTCGTTCCTGTGGTGAGGTTGGTGCGCAGACTGGTCGTGGGGTCCCATTTCAGTGTCATGTGTCTGTTCCAATAGAACTGCTGCGAGAAGTTGAGCGGGGTTGCCGTCTGGTTGTATGTGTTTGTAAGGTCGCGTGTCTGCAACTCGTAGTATGTGCGTGTCATGTCGGTGTTGATGGAGAGACTCTGCGGCAACGGGTTGATGCCGAATTCCTTGAGAATGTTCCACCATTTCGACTTGCTCTTTATGTTCTTGAAGGGAGTGATGGTCTTTATGGGGTTGTTGTATGCGTAGGCAGCAGTAGCTTTCCAGTTGAGCTTGTTCTCCCAACTGATTGTGCTTCCGCTGTTGTCAGTGCGCGAGTATGAGTATCCGAATGTGAAGTTTGCAGGGTCGTAGGGCATAGGCTTCTTGCTGGCAATACCTATCTTGGCGTTGCTTAGACTGAAGTTGCGTACGGTCGATCTCACCTCGGCAATATTTCTGATAGAATCCTGTCCTGCGCCATCGTATGTGTCGAGTACATCATCGAACAGAAGGTCAGTCTCGAAGGGGCTGTACAGCGGAGACTTTACTTCGCGCGAAAGCGAGTAGTATGTGGGCAGTGCAACTTTGGCCTTCTTGGGGAGGAAGCGTCCGAAGTCGAATGTACCGGTTACGGAGTATTTGTAATAGTCGTCCTTGCGGCGCGATGCGAGTTTGTCTTCGAGGCCACCGAATCCGGCAGTCTCTATCTTGCCTTGTGCGGCGATACTTCCGAGGTCGGATAACTTGATGTTCAGGTTACCCTGTGCCGCCCATCCGCTCTTGTTGTTGAATCCGAGCATACGCATTTCGTTAACCCATACGGTAGCCGTTTTGGGGGTACCGGTGTTGTTGCGCACACCAATCATCATCACCTTTACCTGTCCCAGCGAGGGGTTACCGATGACACTTATCCTGTTCTTGGGCTTCTCCTCGTCATATTCGCTGTAGATGGTGGTGTTGTTAACGCCTGTGGTGTTTGCATTGCGCAGCGTGTTGCGCTTCACCTTGATGGCTGTAAGTTTCGACAGAGGAATGTCGAGCATATTCTCCTCGGGCCACACTGCCGTGCTCGATGCTGTGCTGTAGGCATCGTATGAGCCGTGGGGTGTGAGCTTTAGCGGTATTTCGTATTCGTAGTAGTTGCTCTTGTAGTCCGAGCCCAGTCTGACGAAGAGCGAAATGTCGTTGTCGGCAAGTATCGTACCGTCGAGTTCAGGGGCTTCGGCATGTGCAAATACCTGTATCCTTTCGTATTGTCTTATGTCGAGTGTGCTCTTCTTGTAGACAGCACGCGACTCTTTCGAACCGAGGTTGTACATGGAGCGAGAGTGCCTGCTCGTTGTCCTGTCTCAACTGGGGCTGTTCGGGATCGAGTATGCGGGAGATGCCGGGAGGAAGCACATAGTTTACAGGCTGACGGTCGCCATGCTCTTCGATGTTTACAGCCGACATTATAAGGTCGCCGCTCATTGTGGGCGAGGTATTGTTGGTGGATGCTATTGCATTCATGTAGGGACGCCAGTCGCCGCGCACCAGTTTCAGTGTGGCGAAGCGCAGTGTTACAGGCTTGCGGAAGTTGGTGAGGTACATTCGCATGAAGCGGATGGAGGTAAAGTCGCGTATGGTTCCCACAGCTTTCTCGTAGTCGTCGATGGGTATGCGGAATTTGTACCAGTCCACGCTTTCTGTTTCGCCGTTGCGCAGTTTGGCTGTTACGGTACGTTTGTCCGAAATGTAGTTGCGGCCCACCTGCATATCCTGTCGGCGGAGCGATATTTTGTACTGGAAGAAGTTCTCGTACTCGTCCATCGTGAAGTCCTGGTTGACATCTTCAATGTCAGGGGTGGTCTTTGCCGAGGTGTTGTAGCTCTCGTTCGAAGAGCCTGATGTTGCCGAGTTTCCTTCGGGATTGTTGTAGAATTTGTAACGGTCGAATATACTGCGCTTTACATCGTCGTAGTCCGAGCCTCGGTAGTGGTGGTAGTTGTCGCCGGCGGGGTCTGCTGCGATGCTGTCGTACACTTCGCCTCTTACCTTGCCGCGTATTGCTTCGAGGTAGTTGGCATATGCAGGGAATGATGCCTCGTCGGTGCCGGTGAGTCCGTTGTAGCCTACATCCTGCTGTGTGCGGCTGCCGGCATTGTTGTCAAATGCGTAGACGAGGCTGGATGTCAGGGGTATACGTCCCCATACGGTCTCTTCGTAGCCGTAATTGTTGCTGCTTGCGGGGAGACCGTTTTCGAAGAATTTCTTTCCGTACTTAAGTATATCCTCTGAAACTTCGCCGAGGTTTATGTAGAAGTCGCCTCCGCCGCCTGCATCGTCATAGATGAAGGGGTCGAGCAACCAGAATTCGATGTACTGCACGTTGGCTGTCTCGAAGTCTGTGGTGGTGAGCTGTCGGGTGATACCTCCCCAACGTGTTTCGGGTGCGGTCAGCTTTCCGTCGTAGGTAAGGTCGGGGTTGAGGTTGTAGGGACCGCGCTCGTCGGGGTAGTATGTTACGTTCATCAGCGAGAGGGTAGATGACTCGCCGTATGTCGACTCCTTGTTGGGATATAGCTCACGTTCGTACACCTCGCGCAGATAGTGGTTCGACAACTGTTGCAGGTCGCTCTTTATGTGCGAGGGAGTGAGCGACGAACTTCTTCGTGTAAACAAGGGGTCTATGGTGTACCAGTTGATGAGTGCACGGTCGTATCCTGTGAGTATGTTGTTTGTGAGGTTGTAGTTGGGCATTCCTGTGGGGATGGAGGCAAGTACCCATGCTGAGGGTGAATCAAGATCGATGCCGTTCTCAGTGCTCTCAAAGTCGTCGATGTACGAGGCGTTGCTCTGTACTTCGTCCGATGTCCCCGCTTCGAGCTTTGCAAATTCGGCTGTGAGGTTGATGCTCGATGGAGCCGAACAACTGAGCATGGGCAGACGGTCGAGGAAGGTGGTGAGCCATTGGCTCTGACGCTTCCACGACAGGTTGAAACCCCAAATGAGGTTGTTTAACGGTTCTGAACCCATATCCACCTTTGAGGTCAGAGGCTTTTCAGTGAGCGAGAGTACTGTACCGCCGAATTTCAGATACTCCGAGTAGTCGTACATCCAGTTGAGACCGAGCATTGTCTTGCGCTGCATGTTGAAGAGGGTGTTGCTCTCAAGCGACACCTGTACGGCTGTTCCTGCATCTATGATGCTCTGGTTTACTATGGTTACAATACCCGCTGCATAGTCCACCGTATAGTCGCTGTTCTCAATGAGAGTTACTCCGCCGGCGGTTACTGTTACCGAACCTTTGGGGATGTTCATCGAACCGGTCTGTATGACATTTGCCGATGAACCTGTATACTCTCCAATGAGGTAGAACTTATCCTTTTCGGCCAATTGGCGTGCTACAGTCTTTGTCGAGTCATACAACTCCTGATAGATATATTTTTCGGCTACTGCGGCATTGCCTATCTTCTTTTTGAGGCTGCTGCCGAATGGCTCTACTGTGGGGAATATGATTCGTCCCGTAGAGGCATGTACGGTGTATCCCTCTACAAAGTCGAATATGCCGTTGGGGGCCTCTTTCGTGTTGTTGGCATCGAGGCGGTCGAGGTTCATCATTCTCAGCAATGGAGTATCCTTAAGGAACTCTTCGGGCAGATAGGTGATGTTGGTACCCAGACTGTCGCTTGCGTAGTAGATGTCAAATTTGAAGTCGTTGCTCTTCAGACTGCGTGCTCCGATGTTGTAGACGTTCTTCATCATCAGGTCCCAACAACCGTTCTGCGGCGAACATGAATTGGGCTTCAGAAGCTTGACCATGAGCGTCGCTCCCGACTCCTTCTGGTCGGACGCAAATTCACCCACCTGATAGGTTTTTCCGCCGTAGGTGTATTCGAATGCCACGGCGAGTACCTCATCGGCACGCAGTGCGTTGCGCAACGAGATGTATCCCAACTGTTTGTTTATGGTGTATTCCGATGTAGAGAGCAGTCGGGCATTGGAGATTTTTTCGTAGTCGAGACCTCCGTTGAAACCCTCTATTCCTTCGAATGTGGAGTTTACTTTGTCTATGTCGCGTATGTCGGCATAGTTGTTTACAAAAGTGGGGTAGAGGTTATTGCTGTTGTTCGACGGAAGTCTCTCGCCGCCTGTAGCGCCCCACATGCTGTTGCTGATGTGCGATGTCTCACCGAGGTCGGTGAATGCCACAATGTTGCGCGGATTGGTGAAGTCGCTCTTCTTGTTGGTAACCCACACCTCTATGCGGTTGATGGTGATACCCGACACGATGGTGGGCAACTGTGCCATCGAACGGTCGTAGTTGTCGCGGAAGTAGTGGGCGAGGAAGAAGTGGCGGTTCTCGTCGTAGTTCGATACATCGATTTCGAATGTCGACAGCTGTGTGCCGCCTTTGGAGTCAACAACAGTGCTGCTCGAATTTTTCTGTGAAACCACTGCTTGCAGAGTGAGCTTACCGAACTGCATATCGGTGCGGATACCGAATAGTGATGTTGCACCCTTTATGAGTGACGAATTTGTGCCGAATGAAATGTTACCGGCCTCTATCAGTTTGAATACTTCATCCTCCTTGCCTTCGTACTTGAGGCTTATCTTCTTTGTGTCGTAGTTGAAGGTAGCTTCGGTGTTGTAGTTGAAGTCGAGCTTCATCTTGTCGCCCACGTTACCTTTTACGTTGAGGTTTATCTGCTCGTCGAAGTTGAAACTGTTTGTTTCGCGGCTGCGTTGCGGTAATGAAGGGTTGTCTACAGTCTTCATCTGGAAGCCAATCTTCATCTCAGCGCTTCCCTGTGTCTTTATGAGCACACCGCCGGGGCCGAAGAGCTATTCGGCTGGGCCGAGGTCGAACTGCATGTCGCTGAAGTCGAATTTGTCGCCATTGTTGAGTTTTTCAAACTCCTCCCGGTTCTTTTTCTTGAAGAAAAGATATAGCGAATTCCGCATTTTGCTCTTTGCGTAATCCTCCTGCGATAGTATAAATGGCACACCGAACTTTGTGTTGCCCATTTTTGTGGTTATGAGGAATGTGCTGTCCTTGTCGTTGTATGTGGTATCCTGCTTGAAGTTATCGGGATGGCGCAAGTCCATAGGCAGTTTGACAAGATCCTTTTCGCTTTCGGGGATTACGTTTGATACAGGGTAGCGTGCCGATACTGTGTCCCTGTATAGTTGTCTTTCCATTTTTTCGCGCCGTATGCGTTCGCGTCGACGCTGGCTACGCGTACTATCCATCTGCGCAAATGCAGTGAGTGCGTTTGCGCAGAGTATCATCAGGATAATAAGCGTGCGTATCTTCATTCTTCTTCCGGAATCAGGTTCTTATAATTGTTTGAGAGCGAGCTTTATAAGCTGTTCTACAGTTGACTCGGGCTGCTCCTTTGCTACACCTTGTACCACTTTGTTGGCTGCGGCTGCGGGGAATCCCAACATCACAAGAGCCGAAACAGCCTCGTTTACAGTCTCTTTGTTTATATTGGGAGTAGCGGGGGCTGCAGCAGTCGGTATTCCTGCCGCAATGCTTACTATCTTGTCCTTAAGCTCCACAATTATGCGCTGGGCGGTCTTTAGACCTATGCCCTTTACGCTCTTGAGTATCTTCTCGTCGCCCGAAGAGATAGTGTCGCACAATTCGCCTATGGTAAATGCCGACAGTATGGTACGTGCCGTGTTGCCGCCTATTCCCGATACGGATATAAGCAGCAGGAACAGTTCGCGCTCCTGTTTGTTGAAGAACCCGAACAGCTGGTGGGTATCTTCGCGTATCACTTCGTATATGTAGAGTTTTGCCTCTTTCTTGCCTTGTATGGCGCTGTATGTGTTGAGGGTGATGCTTGCCTCGTAACCTACGCCCGCACACTCAATTATGGCAGTGGCCGGGGTAAGTTCGGCTATTTCTCCCCTGAGATATTCTATCATGGTGGTTGTGTTTATGCCTTAACTTATTTATAACGATATTTTCGTTCTTTTATTGTATAGTGTGTTGCTATTTGCTCCACACAGCCTTGTCGATTGTCGATTCTGCCTGTTTTTCAACATCGTCGGGCAGTGCATGGAAGAAGTCTATGCCCGTCATGCGCTCCACTTCGTCGATGGTTACTGCGTGCTCCATGAACTTTTTTGCCCCTTTTTTGTTATCGAATACGAAGCCTATGCCTATGTGCCTGTCATAGTAAGTGGTGAGCAACACCTTGAAGAACCCGTCGGGGACAATTACTCCATTGTCGCCTATGGTGCCATATTTGTTGTTGCTTACTATCGGGCCGCAAACAATGTAGACCTTGCCGAAGTAACGTGCATATTCGCGGCATTTCTCTTCGAGGCTTTTCCACACCCCGGTGTTCAGTTTGTGGTCCTGCGGGCAGATGTTGCTCAGATAGAAACATTCATCCATAGCCTTTTCTGACCACTTCATGTCTGCGGCGGGAGCCATATGGCCCTTGTCCCAACCCGAATTGCGGTAGTCGTCATTGTCGGCTTGCAGTCCTGCTATCTGCGGGTCTGTCCTGAAGTGCTTGGCACGCGGCTCGTCGCCCTCCGTCTCAGGTGAGGTAAGCTCATAGGCTACCCAGTTTGGTATGAGTCGCTCATTGTTGTAGGATAGTGTGTATCCCTCTCTTGCAATGATAGTGCCCGGCGCACCGGTGCCGCTTGCCGGAATTTCGAGTTTGTCAATGTCGCCGACCACGCGTGGCGAACCGCATTGATAGACGAAATATCCGATTGCGGACAATATTATGTAGACTAACAGTCTGTATGGGTTAAAGGACTTTTTGCTGCTTCTCTTTTTCTTGGCCATATATGCTGATTGTGTTATTACTATAAATATGCAAAGATAAGCAGTCTCTTAAAATTTATTTCAAATGTCCATGAAAAAAATTATCACAATTAGAAATAAATTGCACAAATCTATACAAAATGTGCAATATTGTATATCTGTTAATCCTTTTTATACTACATTTGCAGCAGAAACAGACTAATATTATATAAAATGACTAAAATTAAAGGCAATTGCGTGCTGATTACCGGCGGTGCGTCGGGCATAGGCAGGATTATGGGCCGCATGGCATTGGAAAGTGGTGCCCGTATGCTGGTTATATGGGATATCAATCAGCAGAGTATAGATTCCACTGTAGGTGAATTGGGTAAGCTTGGCAGCGTCAAAGGCTACCGCATAGATGTTTCCGACAGCGGTGCAGTGGAGGAGTGCTTCAAGCGTACCGGTGCCGAGTGTGGCGATGTTGACATTGTGATAAACTGCGCAGGCATCGTTACCGGCAACAAGACATTCGACAAGCAGAATATTACTGATATAGAGCGCACTATGAAAATAAATTCGGTGGCACCTATGGTGATTGCCTTGCAGGCCCTGCCGGGAATGTTGGCACGTGGCAAAGGACACATTTGCAACATAGCATCTGCCGCCGGAATGTTGTCAAACCCTAAAATGTCGGTCTATGTAGCCAGCAAGTGGGCAATGATAGGATGGTCCGACTCTATGCGTATCGAACTGAAGGAGGCGGGCAACAAGGTACGTGTAACCACCGTCGCCCCCTATTACATAAATACAGGAATGTTCGACGGCGTAAAGTCTCGCTTCTTCCCTATATTGGACCCCGAAAAAACCTCGCGCAAGATTCTGCGTGCCATCGAGAGCAACAGGGATTTCAAAGGCATCCCCTTCGGCTTCCACTTTATACGCCTTTGTCAGGGATTGCTGCCGACCTCTCTCTTTGACCTTGTATTCGGAAAGTGGGTAGGCATCTTCTCGGCAATGGATAATTTCAAAGGTCGCAAATAGTTGTCCGAAAAGAGTTGGCACTGTATCAATAATATAGTATATTCGCAATATAATATTGACAAATAACAACGATGGGTGTAGAAAATTTTTCTCAGGAAAAAATAAAGAGTATAGTTGCAGCGCAGCGCGAATATTTTGCTTCGGGTGCAACATTGTCGTACGAATTTCGTCGCAAGCAGTTGAAAATCCTCCTTTTGGCGCTCGAAAGATGGAACGACCGTCTTTGCGATGCTCTCTGGAGCGACCTTCACAAGTCGCCCGAGGAGGCATTGTTGACAGAAATAAGCATCGTCAGCGGTGAAATAAAGAACCACCTCTCCCATCTTAAAAGATGGATGAAACGCGAGTGCTCGGCAACGCCCCTTAAGATGATGCCCTCGCGTACCTATGTGATGAGCGAACCGCTTGGCAATGCACTTGTAATTTCTCCGTGGAAATACCCTGTGCAACTGCTGCTCAACCCGCTTGTCGGCGCAATTTCGGCAGGATGTACCGCGCTGCTTAAGCCCTCGCCCTATGTGCCTAACGTATCGGCTACGCTGGAAGCATTGATAAAGGAGTGCTTCGACGAAAAATATGTAGCCGTCGTTCAGGGCAACAGAGAGGTCAACAAAATGTTGCTCGACGAGCGTTTCGACATTATATTCTTCACCGGTAGCCCACAGCTTGGCAAAGAGGTGATGCAGGCCGCCTCGCGCAACCTCACTCCGGTGATACTCGAACTTGGCGGAAAGTCGCCCTGCGTGGTCGACAGCAGTGCCGACATAAATATTGCCGCACGCCGCATAGCATGGGCAAAGACTTTGAATGCCGGACAGACTTGTGTCGCTCCCGATTATCTGCTTATACATTCGTCGGTGAAGCAGCAGTTCGTAGAAGCATTTAAAAGGGAACTTGTGAAATTGCATGGCGAGGATGTCAAACAGAGCCGCCACTTTGTTCGCTTGGTGAACGACCGCGCCTTTAAGCGCGTATCCTCTTATCTCGCTCAGGGACGTATAGTTGCAGGTGGCAAGAGCGACGCTTCGCAACGCTACATAGAGCCTACGCTGCTCGACGATGTTTCGCCCACAGCTCCTGTGATGCAGGAGGAGATTTTCGGCCCCATACTCCCTATGATAACTTTCGATGCAATATCCGAGGCTTTGGATTTTGTGAAGAAGCGCGAAAAACCGTTGGCGCTCTATTACTTCGGAACAAACAGTGCCGGGCGCGAATTTCTGCACAATACCTCATCAGGCGGTGCCTGCATAAACGATGCAGTGATGCAGATAGCCAACGAAAATGTACCTTTCGGCGGAGTTGGAACATCGGGAATGGGACACTATCACGGCCGATACAGTTTCGACGCCTTCTCGCACAAGCGCTCGGTGGTGGTTACCCCCACGTGGCTCGACCTCCCGTTCAGATATATGCCCTACAAGATGTTCGGGCTTGTGAAGAAGATACTTTAAAAACACGAAATACGAAGTTAGCCCCAAAGTTTCGACAAAAACTTTGGGGCTAATTTCATGTTAACTTCTCCTCAGATACCTCTATTTCTCTTGGATAAGCTAATCTTTGTACACATCTTTTAGCTTTTATATCTTTCGCTAATCTCTTCAAAATAAGAAACTTAAAAAGCTGTCCCTCTTGAAGAGGGACGAGAACTTTTTTCAAGAAAAAAGTTCGGAGGGAGTTCTAAAATCTATCGTAGAGCAAAAAAACATGCGATGAGAAGAGAACTCCTCCGTCTTCAAAAAACTGTCGTTTTTCGAATGACCTCGCAAGCTCGGCACTCCTTGGGAAAGCTAAAGCTTCCGTCGTCGCAAACATTGCTTATTACGCAATGTCCTCTTCAAGAGGAGGAATATATTACAAATGCTTTGAAAATAGTAACAAAAAAGTTCAGGGGGCTAAACCTATCGTATTGCAATTACCCATGCTGCGCGAGGAAAACCCCTCCGTCT
>JAFYLO010000148.1 GCA_017557045.1 Bacteroidaceae bacterium
TAAAAACTGAAAGATGTGTCCAAAGATTAGCTTAAAGTGGGACAACTTTTCAAGTTACTTATTTCCACCGACATTGCAATGCAACGTTGCACTTTAGGTAATATATTTGATAATCATTTAGAATTATTTTTCAATAAAATTCAAACAGCTTCTTAATTGTCTCTTCGCGTTTGCAACGCGAAGGATTGAGTATAAGCATCTGTGATGCGCTAAAAACAAGACCTATAATTGTATGGGTCTGAGTACTTATATAGTATTTCCTATGCATATGCAGGTTTTAGAGTATTATTGGATTTGAGCGCATTTTAAATGCTTGTACTCGTAGCATCCGCATTGCAAATGCGGATGGACGGGTGGAGTTCTCTTCTCATCGCATGTTATTTTGCTCTACGATAGATTTTAGAACTCCCTCCGAACTTTTTTCGCAAAAAAAGTTCTCGTCCCTCTTCAAGAGGGACAGCTTTTTAAGTTTCTTATTTAAAAGAGATTAGCAAAGGTATAAAAGCTAAAAGATGTGTCCAAAGATTAGCTTATCCAAAAGGGAGAGTCGTTTCCCTTGTTTTTGAAGATGGAGGAGTTCAAAACATAAGAAGAATAAAAATTAACCGGACATTACTAATAAAAAACAGGTTCACTTCACACAGAAGTGAACCTGTTTTTTATAGGTCAATCTAATATTATCAGATACCCATTGACTGCTTCATTGCCTCAATTACCTTATCAGCCTCGGCTATAGCATTGGCATACTCGCTACGGTCTGTAAGCTTGCCCTTAGCCTCCATGTAGAACTTGATCTTGGGCTCTGTTCCCGAAGGACGTACAGATACCTTGTGTCCTGATGCTGTGAAGTACTGGAGCACGTTTGATGTTTCGGGCATATCGAGGTCGGTAACGTTGCCGTTCTCGTCTACCTGCTTGAGTGTCTTGAAGTCCTTGTATGCAACTACGGGCTCGCCTGCCATTGTCTTCAAGGGGTTGGCGCGGAAGTTCTCCATCATCTGACGGATTTCGTCGGCACCGCTCTTTCCGGGCTTAACAACGTTTACTGTTGTCTCCTTAGAGAAACCGTATTCCATGTAGATGTCGAGCAACATTTCGTAGAGTGTCTTGCCGTTGTCCTTTGCCCATGCAGCTACCTCACAGATGAGGCTGCAAGCTGAAACTGCATCCTTGTCGCGGCAGAAGTCCTCTGCGAGGAAGCCGAAGCTCTCTTCGCCACCGCCGATGTAGTTCATGATGCCCTCGTTGTCGCGGATAACCTTTGCAATCCACTTGAAGCCGGTGTAGCAGTCGAACATCTTAAGGTTGTTCTTCTCGGCGATGTTCTTGATTACCTCTGTTGTTACGATGGTCTTCACAACATACTCCTTGCCGGTCATCTTGCCAAGCTTGGTGTACTGTGTGATGATGTAGTAGAGGAATATCATGCAGGTCTGGTTACCATTGATAAGTACCCATTCGCCTTTGTCGTCCTTGCAGGCGATACCCAAACGGTCGGCGTCGGGGTCTGATGCCATTACGATGTCTGCGTCAACCTCGCGTGCGAGCTTGAGAGCGAGTGTCAGAGCCTCAGCATTTTCGGGGTTGGGAGAGATTACTGTGGGGAAGTTTCCGTCTTTCACCATCTGCTCCTCAACGCAATATACGTTGTTGAAGCCCCAGCGTTTCAGTGAGTTGGGGATGAGTGTGCGGCCGCAACCGTGGATGGGGGTGTAGACAATCTTCAGGTCTTTCTGACGCTCGATTACATCGGGAGCAATCATCAGGTCGTGTATTTTGTCGAGGAATACGTTGTCTACATCCTCGCCGATAACCTCGATAAGTGCGGGGTTGCCCTGGAACTTGATGTCCTCAACCTTCACGCTCTCTACGTGCTTTATAGTATTTACATCGTGGGGAGCAAGCATCTGTGCGCCGTCCTCCCAGTATGCTTTATAGCCGTTGTACTCCTTGGGGTTGTGGCTGGCTGTGATGTTCACACCGCTCTGGCAACCGAGGTGGCGGATGGCAAATGAGATTTCGGGGGTGGGGCGGAGATCCTCAAACAGATATACCTTGATGCCGTTTGCCGAGAAGATGTTTGCCGAAATTTCTGCAAACAAGCGGCTGTTGTTGCGGCAGTCGTGGCCTACTACAACTGAAATCTGCTCCTTGTCCTTGAAGCAGATGTTGAGGTAGTTGGCAAGGCCCTGTGTGGCTTTACCTACTGTGTAGATGTTCATGCGGTTGCTGCCTGCGCCCATGATGCCGCGCAAGCCGCCTGTACCGAACTCAAGTTCTCTGTAGAAGGCATCAATCAAGGGATTCTTGTCCTCGTTGTCGAGAAGTGCCTGAACCTCTTTGCGTGTCTCTTCGTCGTATGCGGGTGAGAGCCATTCGTTAGCTTTGGCTGTCACCATTTTAATCAATTCGTTATCCATGATATTTGTTGTTATTCGTTACGGGTTTGTAAGAAGCTGTTTGAATTTTATTTTAATAAGATAGGCTGCGCCTCGGAATAATATTCAAGTAAACTTGATATTCTTCTCTCGGCTTGCACTATCTTTCGGAATTATTTGAGAGCTATTTTGAGTAGATTTTCTTTCGCATTTTGCAGGGAATAGCGGGCTATTTCCAAAAAATAAGAAAGAAAAGATGCCAAAAGTTGCGATTAAACGAGCGCAATGTGAACTTGTTCACAAATTGCAAAGCGAGTGAAAGCAACTTCAATAACATTAAATAGACTCA
>JAFYLO010000149.1 GCA_017557045.1 Bacteroidaceae bacterium
ATGGATACGACCGCCCCATCTACTGCAACGTGGAATATCCCCATGCAAACACACCTCCATTCATAAAGGCACGCCCCTACTACAACGACGGCGGCAAGAACTACGGCATTAACCCCGTAGGCTCATACGTGCGCACATTCACAATCCCCGAAAATTGGGAGGGCAAACGCACATTCATACATTTCGGCGGCATATACAGCGCAGCCCTTATCTACCTCAACGGCAATTTCGTAGGATACACACAGGGTGCCAACAACGTAGCCGAATTCGACCTCACAAAATATCTGCGCAAGGGAGATAACCGCCTCGCTGTTCAAGTGTTCCGCTGGAGCGACGGCTCGTACCTCGAATGTCAGGATATGTTCCGCATGAGCGGCATCTTCCGCGATGTATATCTCTACAACGTGCCCAAAGTGTGGGTACGCGACCACTATCTGACAACAGAGGGATTGCAGTCCGCCCCCTCCGAAGCCGATGCGTCGGTAAAGCTGAACGTAGCACTCGAATTTGACAACCGCGACCGCAGACAGGCAAAAAAATACTATATAATAAAAGTATATAACCCCGAAGGTAAACCGGTGGGTGCAGCAGAAGCTCTCAGACCAATCGCAGCTGAAGACACACTGTCCAAATGCAGCGTCAGCATCCCCATACTCGAAAAGGTACAGCGCTGGAGTGCCGAATATCCCAATCTCTACAAAGTGGACATCGAGCAGCGCGACGGCTCAGCCGACGGCAAATGCGAAATGGCATTCTCCACCTACTACGGCTTCCGCAACATAGAGATAAAAAACTCGCAGATACTCGTCAACGGCGAGCGCATAATGTTCAAGGGCGTCAACCGCCACGACACCCATCCCCTCTACGGCCGTGCCGTACCCACAGAATCAATGCTTGAAGATGTGCTGCTGATGAAGCGCAACAACATCAACACCATCCGCACCTCGCACTACCCCAACGCCGCACGCATGTACGCAATGTTCGACTACTACGGACTCTACTGCATGGACGAGGCCGACCTCGAAGACCACGCCAACCAGTCGATAAGCAACATGCCCTCGTGGATACCCTCGTTTGTCGACAGAATAGACCGCATGGTACTGCGCGACAGGAACCATCCGAGTGTAATATTCTGGAGCCTCGGTAACGAAGCAGGTCACGGCAAGAACTTCAAATATTGCTACGAAGCAGCCAAACGCCTCGACGACCGCCCCGTACACTACGAAGGCACCCGCGGCAACGGACGCCCCTTCGGCGGTGGCGACTACAGCGATATGTACTCGAAAATGTACCCCGGAATGGCATGGATGCGCGAAAACACCAGCAACCTCGACAAACCCATGTTCATCTGCGAATATGCCCACTCTATGGGCAACGCCATCGGCAACCTCACAGAATATTGGGAGATAATAGAAGCCAGCAATGCAACTGCCGGAGGATGCATATGGGACTGGGTAGACCAGGCAATATACGACCCGGCTGAGATTAAAGCCGGCACATACGAAGGACGCCTGCACACAGGATACGACTACCCCGGCCCTCACCAAGGCAACTTCTGCTCAAACGGCATCGTTACTGCCACACGCGAAGAGACCCCCAAACTCAAAGAGGTGAAGGGTGCTTACGATTATGTAGACATCGAACTTATCTCCATCGACCGCGAACATGGCTATGCTACAGTGAAGATCACCAACAAATACGACTTCACCGATCTCAACGAATTTGAGCTTATCACCCAATCGCTGAAGAACGGTTACACAGTAAAGGACAGAAAAATAGAACTGCCCTCTACAGCTCCCGGCGCTTCAGTAACACTCAACATCAAGTACAGTAAGTACAAATACGACAAGGACGAAATGCTGCTCAACATATTCCTTGTACGCCGAAACGCCACACGTTGGAGCGAAGCAGGACACATTGAGACAGGCGAACAGTTCGCAATCTCCAACCGCAAGGCAAAGAGAAGCGAGAAGGATATTACCCCCATCACAGAAGCTACAACCATTGCCGCCGATGGAAAAATCATTGAAGAGCAACTGCTGAAAGCCCTTGCACAAACGACAACTGCCGGCAACAAGGAGTACGGCATCAAACTCTCATACTCAGGCAACATCATAACTGCATCGTGCAAGAACATAACTGCCTCATGGGACGCGACAGACGGTTCACTCACAGCCCTCAACATAAGAGGAAAGGATATCATCGATGGCACCAACAGTTTCGTGTACGACAACCACCGATGGATAGAGAACGACCGCTACCCCTACACTGACGCAGCGAACGACTCCACAGCCGAAATATCCTTTGCTCCTCTTAGCAAAGGCGAGGCTATCCAGATAACCGTAAAGCGCGGGGGCAAGCTCTGCGGCACCACCACAGTCTACACCCTGCACACAAAAGGATATATGGACATTGAGGCAAACTTCGACCCCAAGAGCGAAAATCTGCGCCGTCTGGGCCTCGTTTCTTACATCAACCCCGAATACAGCAACGTTGACTATTATGCCTACGGCCCGTGGGAAAACTACAACGACCGCAAAGCCGGCACAATGGTAGGACAATATAGCACCACAGTCGAAAAGATGGGCGGCAACTACGTTAAACCCCAAAGCTGCGGCAACCGCGAAGGCTTGCGCGAAGTAAGCCTCACCAATGAACGCGGCGAAGGCCTAAACATTAAAGTGCTCGACGGCGACTGCTCATTCTCGGCACTGCGCTACACCGATGCAGCACTGATGAAAGCCAACCATCTGTGGACAGCCGAAAAATCGCCATACATAGTTCTGCACCTCGATGCAGCCCTGAGAGGTGTAGGCAACGCAAGCTGCGGTTACGATGTTGACACACTTGTGAAATACCGCATCGCCAAGAAGCAGAAAAGTTACAAACTGCGTCTCTCATCGGTAGGACGATAAATACAGTACAATTATATCCAAGAGTGTGCACCGGAATTTACTTTTCGGTGCACACTCTTGAAAGTTGTTTGGTAACCATTAATATTTAATGATTATCAAATATATTACCTAAAGTGCAACGTTGCATTGCAATGTCGGTTGAAATAAGTAACTTGAAAAGTTGTCCCACTTTAAGCTAATCTTTGGACACATCTTTCAGTTTTTATATTTTGCTAATCTCTTCAAAATAAGAAACTTAAAAAAGCTGTCCCTCTTAAAGGGGGACGAGAACTTTTTTCCGAGAAAAAAGTTCGGAGGGGGTTCTTAACCCATCGTACTACAATAAACCATACTACGCGAGGAAAACCCCTCCGTCTTCAAAAACTGTCGTTTTTGAATC
>JAFYLO010000020.1 GCA_017557045.1 Bacteroidaceae bacterium
GGGTCGAAGAAGTCGTACTCTATGGCGTATCCGGGACGGTAGGCTACTGCGTCTTTCAGTGCGGGTATCTTGCGCAGGGCTGTCAACTGCACCTCCATCGGTAGTGATGATGAGAAACCGTTTACATATATCTCCTGTGTCTCTTCGCCTTCGGGTTCGAGGAAGAGCAGGTGTTTGTCGCGCTCGGCAAAGGTTACGATTTTTGTCTCTATGCTGGGGCAGTAGCGTGGGCCTATGCTCTGAATCTGTCCATTGTAGAGTGGTGATTCGTCGAGACCGCTGCGCAGAGTATCGTGTACTTCGGGATTTGTGTAGCACATCCAGCAGGGCAACTGTTTGAGTTCTCTTTTTGTCTTTTTGTATGAGAAACGGTGAAAATCATTTTCGCCCTCCTGTTGCTCGGTCAATTCGAGGTTTATTGAGCGTTTGTCAAGTCGGACGGGTGTTCCGGTCTTCATTCTGTCGCTTCGTATGCCGTGACGGGTAATTGACTCGGTGAGTCCTTTTGCTGCCGGCTCGGCTACACGTCCGCCCTCTATCATCACTTTGCCTACGTGCATCAGTCCGTTGAGGACTGTGCCGGCTGTGATAATGGTGCAGGTTGCGCGGAATTCTGCTCCGAGCTGTGTCCTTACGCCTACGGCTTTTCCTTCCTCTACGATAAGCTCAGTGGCAATATCCTGCCATATATGCAGGTTGGGAGTATTTTCAAGTGTTTCGCGCCACAGCTGGCTGAACTTCATTCTGTCGCATTGTGCTCTTGGGCTCCACATTGCGGGGCCTTTCGAGCGGTTGAGCATGCGGAACTGTATTGCGGCCTTGTCTGTGATGATTCCCATCTGTCCGCCGAGAGCATCAATCTCGCGTACTATCTGTCCTTTGGCAATGCCGCCTATGGCGGGATTACAGCTCATCTGAGCCATTTTGTTCATGTCGATGGTCATCAGGCAAGTCTTTGCTCCGAGAGTGGCAGAGGCGGCTGCTGCTTCGCATCCTGCGTGTCCTGCGCCTATTACTATTACATCGTATTGGAATTTCACAACTCTTTCTTTTTTGTAGGTTAGAGATTTTTCTACTGCGAAGATACAACAAAGAAATGGATTTTCGGCGTTGCTTGGTAAAGAAAAGCCCGACTGGCGTGTGTCAGTCGGGCGGGGGTATTATCTGTTCTCTTGGCTGAGTATAAATTCTTCGGCAGGCTTAAGGGCATCGAGCTTGCCTACATCGATTAGACGTAGGTTTTCTGCCTCGACTGCGTATATGGGTTTTCTGCTTGCAGCCCACAGATAGAAGTCCTTTATGGGGAAGCGTGTACCGCTTGCTGTGTCGCCGGGGAGTTGTTTTTCCTTAATGTATTCCTCCATCAGCGTGAATACTTTGTCGCTCATCATGTGTATGCCGGTGAAGGCGAGTGCGCGACATTCAGCGGGGTCTGTTTCGGGAGATATTGTGAGGTGCTCGCCGGTGGCGGTATTCATCCATCCTACGAGGCGCAGGTCTGTGGGGTTGAACAGAAAGTAGCGGCTGGTCTTGCGGTTGCTCACAAGCAGTGTGGCGAGTGCTTCGTCGCGCTGCGAGGCTATGAACTGTTGCAGGTCGCAGTCCGATAGTATGTCCACGTTGTGGATGAGGAAACTGCCACAGCCTTCGAGGTGAGGGCGTGCGTGGAGTATGGCACCTCCTGTTTCGAGCAGGCTGGTGCGCTCGTCGCTGATGGCGAAGCGGGTTTTTCCGTTGCTCTTTCCGTCGGTGCTTATCCACTCCTGTTCCTTTATCCATGCCTCTATTTTGTCGGCAAAGTAGTGGATGTTTACTACAATGTCGTCTATGCCTGCCGATGTTATTTTGCGTGCAACGTGCTCTATGAGCGGCTTGCCGCATACGGGGACGAGAGCTTTGGGAAGGGTGTCGGTGAGAGGTTTCAGACGGGTGCCTAACCCTGCTGCGAATATCATTGCTTTCATATTATCCTTACTATTTTTTATTTGTTATCTGCACATAAGTTCGCACACCTTGTTCTGCCAGCGGCGGGCAAGCTTGGACTTCATTATTCCCTGGTTGAAGATAACAAAGGCAAGTGTGTGTCCGTTTCGCGCCTGTGCATATCCTGCAAGGGTGCATATTCCGCTTACGGTGCCTGTTTTTGCGCGTATTTTGCGTTCGGCAGCTGTTCCTGCCATGCGGCCTTTAAGTGTGCCTGTCCATCCCGAAAGAGGTAGGTGCTGTTCTATTGTACTGTAAATCAGTTTGTTATTGTATGCATGCTTGAGTGCCTGCATCATTGTATTTGCCGATATGTAGGTGTATAGTGAAAGTCCCGAGCCGTCTGCAATTTCGTATTCCCCGTTTATTTTAAGATTGTATTCGAGAAATGCTTTTACTATGTTTACACCATCCTTATGAGTGATGGGACGATGGCCGTAGAGCGCTCCCAAATGAAATATAAGAGCCTCGGCGCATAGATTGTTGCTCTCTTCGAGTGCCTCCTTTATAGCGGCTGTGATGGGGCGACGGCAGGTGTAGAGGGTATCTGCATCGCAGGGCGTCTGGTTGCGTGCCGTAGTGCCTACTTTTACATCGCGTGCAGTCAGTTTTTCCATCAGTGTGGCGATGAAGTGCTCATCGGAGCGGAACATATTCATTCTTTCGCCTGTGGTTGCCGTGCAGTTGCCGCGTATTCTTATGGTGTTGCTGTTGTCGAGCCAGTCGCGCATGATGGTGAGTTTACCTTTTGTGGCATCGTGGCTGGTGGCCTCGTTGACAATTGTGTAGTATGCCGATTGGGGAGTGCAGGTAACTGTAGGCGGTGTTCCTTTTGCTGACGGCCTCACGCACACATCCACGCAACCGCCGTTGAGCATGAGCGGCGATATGTAGGGCTGGTATTCCCACGGGGTATCATCCCACGACCATCCGGGGCCCCAGTAGATGGAGTCGGTGAATGTGCAGTCGGCAAAGAGGGTGTCAATGGTGGTGCCTGCGGGGATAGATGCAACCATAGCATCGAGGTCTGCTTCACTGAAAAGAGGGTCGGTCTCTCCGCGCAGGTAGAGGTTGCCGTCTTTGCTGCACAGGGTGGTGTTTATAGTGTGCTCTATGCCCAATCTTTCGAGAGCAACGACAGAGGTAAGCAGTTTCAGCACTGAGGCGGGGCGGCACATCTTGTCTGCTCTGTGGCTGTATATGCTCTTGTCGTCATCGAGGTCGTATATGACTACCGACACATCGCTGCTTTTGAAGAGATCGTCGCGCAGCAATGAATCCATGGCGGATGCAATCTCCTGTGCTTGGGCCGCGAGGTGTGTGAGAAGTATTACGATGGCTGTTGTGATGGTTCTCATTGTATGCAGTTAAGGGTAGTTCTATAAATTATTAATCTATATTTCTTTGCCGGGTGCATTCTATTTCGGTCGCTTTTTGTTTTATTTCGGCATCTTCTTCATTTTTACTCTGTTGCAACACAAAGGTTGCGCCATCGTAAAAATAAACAATA
>JAFYLO010000150.1 GCA_017557045.1 Bacteroidaceae bacterium
GGGTGGTCCTGGGGAAGACCTACATACTCGTCCATATTGAATGTTACAACATTCTCGAAGCTTACAATACCCTGATTATAGAGACTGATCAACTCCTTGTATGTACCAAGAGGAGTAGAACCTGTGGGAAGACCAAGAACGAAAGGTTTCTCGGCTGTAGGTTGGAACTCGTTAATCTTCTTTGCAACATAAGATGCTGCCCAAGCAGAAATCTGCTGATAGTTAGGTTCAATAATTAAACGCATAATTTTAATATTTAAAAACTGTTTAAATTTTATTGAAAAAATATTTATCATTGAGAAGCTGCTTTCGGCTTCTTTGAGTCTATTTTGGCATCTTTTCTTCCTTATTTTTTGGAAATAGCCCGCTATTCCCTGCAAAATGCGAAAGAAAATCTACTCAAAATACCTCTCAAATAATTCCGAAATAAAATTTAAACAGCTCCTTAAAATTTGTAGTATCTCTTTATTTTCAGTTTGTCGAACTGGTCGTCCATCTCAATGAATCTGGGGACGCTTGTCCGTCTGTTGTTGATTACTGTATCCTTGTGCACAGCCATCACCAATGTACCGTCAAAGGTGTTGAACATCATAGGATGTCCGTTGTTGTCGCGCAACAGAGGCTCCGGCTCAATGTGCCACGGGCCGTTAAGTCCGTGGTTCTTTTCGGTGTAAGCAACACCCACTGCATATTCACCGTCGATATAAGTAGAGAACAATATACCAAGCTCAAGACCATCGGTATCAAAGAGGAAAGGGCCGTCCATCACAGGGCAGAAAGACTTGTTGCCCAAGCTGTCCACACCCGACGACCAGGGGTTCTGCGATGCGGTGAACATAACATACGGCTCACCCATCTGCTTTGCAAAATCATCGGTAAGGCGGATAATCTGCACAGTACCATCCCAGTTCTGAATCCATTCGTGGCTGTAGATAATGTAACCTGCACCAAGTTCGTCGCTACAGAATGTAGCATCGAGCGAAGGCTGGTCGGCACGCAACAAGGGGCGTTCGGCCTGAATAGGCTTGTAGGGGCCTTTGATATTATCGGCTACAAACAACTGGCACGAACGACGCGGAATATCGCGACCGGCAACCTTGTCTATAATAACATCGGGGCGTGTGAATGTAGCCATATAATAGAACTTCTTATTGAATTCATGTATCTCAGGCGCCCAGATAACAGGGTTGGCACCCATCCACATGGTAGTGTCAAGCTGCAACACATTGTAAGGACCCTCCCACAGACGCAGGTTCTTGCTTGTCCACACATTGCCGCCGGTACCGGTCATATAATAGGTATTCTCGCGCTTGTCGAAATAGACAAACGGGTCTCTGAGCTCCATTGTATCAATGGCAACAGTACGCGCAGGAGCACCGTCGGCTGTGCGCAACACACCATTTTCGCTGTTCTTTGTCGACATTCCGCATGAAGCAAGCATGGCAACCAACAGCATAAAACATAATTTTGATATTCTCATTCCGATAATTTTACAAAGTTTTAAAATATAAACAATCAGACAAAAACAGAGTCAAATGCAACAGTTCTTTGCCGTTTACCGCAAAGATAGCGAAAGGTGAGAGAAGAAAAATCAAGTCTTGAATTTTTCTTCCGAACCGCATCCTATCTTCGTCTGAACGACAAAGATACGAAATTCTTTAATAATTATCAAGCATACGATTATATTAACAAAGATTGTAAAACATAGTCGCAGAAAATTGTTTTATAAAAAAGGAACTTAAATTTTCTGTTTATGAGACATTTTATAATTGCCGCCATCGCACTGATGGTATGTTTTCAAATTGAAGCTGTAGCACAGAGAGACAAAATGAGTAAGGCCGAACGCGAAGCAGCATGGCGCGCCGAAAGACTGAGAAAACGCGCAGCCGAAAAGGCCAAAATGGCCGAAGCAGACTCTATAGCATTCACACAGGCAGTTGCAGCACTGCAAAGCGGTTCGTGGGCACTGGAAGCCTCAAACATCACCTTCAACAACGGCATAACACGCTTCGTAACCTCAAGCACCAACTATATAGCCGTAAATGCAGGCGAGGGCACTGTGCAGACAGCCTTCAACAACAGCAATATAAACTCGCCTAACGGATTGGGCGGCGTTACACTTGAAGGCAGTGTCTGGGGCGAGCGGATGGGAAGAGACGAAAACGGCAACATCTTTTACAGTTTCTCCATTCAAGGCACCGGAATTTCGGCTGTAGTATATGTAACCCTTACGGCAGGGACCAATCAGGCAAGTGCAACGGTCAATGCCAACTACAGCGGCAACAGGATGGTATTCAACGGCTATCTCTACCCCTACAGTTCGGCAGGAATCTTCGAAGGACAACCAAGCTACTGACTGACAGATATTGCACTGCCGACAGGCATCTATCCGTCGCGTCCATGGCCACCCTACCGTCCGCCAATGATTAGGCCAATACCACCACCCCCTCCTGCGCGACCGCCCATGTGGGGACCACCCGCGGTACGCCCTCCCCGACCGCCGTTCGGCAACCCGCCACCGGGTGGAGGTACAAGGCCTCCATCATTCAGACCGTAACGACCTAAATTCAAAAAAAATGGTGCAACCCTAAGAAAGGATTGCACCATTTTTTACTATAGATTCTCAAAAATTATTCCTTGGGAAGATACTTCTCAATCTCCTTGAGTTCTTTGTCCATGTTGAGGTTGTAGTAGCAGTTTGAAAGACCTGTTATCCACAACTCAGTCTTTGTAGGCTGAAGTTTGCGAAGTTTCTCATAAAGAGGAAGAGCCTCCTTGAAGTAACCGTTGATAATCTCCTTGTCCTTAGCAATCTTTGCCTTGTCCTTGATGTTTGTGCTTGCATTCTTCTGGCTGTACTCCTGAGCAAGTGCAGTGTAGCAGATACCGAGGTTGGCAAGAGCACCTTCGTAGTTGGGATCCTTATCCAATGTCTTCTTGTACCATTCAACAGCATCGGCTGTCTTGCCGCTCTCCTGAAGCACCATACCCTTAACGAAGAAGAACAAGGGATTTTCGGGGTCAGAAGCAATCATTTCATCAGCAAATTTTGTCATCTGATCAGGCTGGTTCTTCAACTGATAGTATGCAATAAGACACTGATAGAAGTAGGGATTTGCGGGGAATGTTTTTGCACCCTGCTTCAATGTCTGAATCCATGCTACAGAGTCACCAACATTGGCCTGCGACATAGCCTTATACTTCATTGCATTCTCCTTGAAGCTGGGCTCCTCCATTGCGAGGTCGATGTGTGCAAGTACATTCTTGTAGTTCTCAGTCTGCATACCGCAGAGTGCAGCATAATAAGCAGCATTTGCATTGAGTTCCTTATCCTTTACAGCGGGGATAGTGTCAAGAGGCTCAAGTGTGCTTGTCTTGATGAACATATCAAACTGTTTGAACGCGTCATCGTACTTCTCTGCATTGTAGAAGTATGCACCGCCATTGAACAACTGGTTACGGTTCTCATACATCATCTGTACAATATCCATAGAATATTTGGGAGCAACCTTGCCCTTTGCGTTGGGAGCCTTGTCATACTCATCGCACTTGATGAGGTAGTCGAAAATATCGTATGCCGAGTTGTAGAGCTGCTCTGCATTGAACTGCTGTCCCTGTGCACGCTTGTAGTTCTCAGCATCGATGAGACCTTTCTTAGCTTTGCAAGCCACATACCAAACGTACGCATCCTTGTTTGTCAGAGGGCTTTTGAGTGCATCCTGAATAGTGTTGAGTGCACCTGCATGATCACCGGCAACGATAGCCTTGTCGGCCTCTTTAGCCTTAGTCATAAGAGCCTTCTGCTCCTTTTTCTGCGCCTTAATCTGTTCTTTTGTAAGCTGCTGTCCTGAAACCATGCTTGCAGCAAGAACCATTGCGAAAGATAAAACTAACTTTTTCATATTAAAAAAATTTTAATTGGATTATTTTATTCGTTTGTAGGTATCTCTTCGATTGTTGTTGTAGTTGTTGTATCGTCTACATTCTCATTTTCTGCTTCCACCTCGTGGCTCACCTTACATACAGAACTGATGGTATCGTTCTTCTTCTTGAGGTCGATGATGCGCACGCCCTGCGTTGCACGTCCTATTACAGGAATCTGCTCTACGGCTGTACGTATGGCAATGCCCGACTTGTTGATTACCATAAGGTCGTTCTCGTTGGTTACGCCCATGATAGCAATGAGTGCACCGGTCTTTTCAGTGATGTTTATTGTCTTCACACCCTTGCAACCACGGTTTACTGTAGGATATTCACTGCTCAAAGAGCGCTTTCCGTAGCCCTGCTCCGAGAGCACAAGGATGTTCTTGTCAACCTCCTTGTTGAGCACTACCATACCTACAATCTCATCGCCCTCGTCGAGTGCCATACCACGCACACCTGTAGCTGTTCGTCCCATGGGGCGCACAGTCTTTTCGTTGAATCTTACGGCGCGGCCCTTGCGGTTAGCGAGTACGATGTCGCTGTCGCCGTCAGTGAGAGCAACCGAGATTACTCTGTCGTCCTCGCGGATGGTGATGGCGTTTATACCGTTTGCACGCGGACGAGAATACTGTTCGAGGCTTGTCTTCTTTATAACACCCTGCTTGGTGCAGAAGATAAGGTTGTGGCTGTTTATGAAGTTGCTGTCGGCAAGAGTCTTCACGCGCACGATTGCGTTGAGCGAATCCTCCGCGTCGATGTTTAGCAGATTCTGTATTGCGCGTCCCTTTGAGTTCTTGTTGCCCTCGGGTAGTTCGTACACCTTCAGCCAGTAGCAACGTCCACGCTGTGTGAAGAACATCATCGTATTGTGCATTGTGGCAGTGTAGATATGCTCTATGAAGTCCGAGTCGCGTGTATCGCTGCCGCGCGAACCTACGCCGCCTCTGTGCTGTGCACGATATTCGGCAAGAGGAGTACGCTTGATGTATCCGAGATGCGAAATTGTGATAACCATCTCGTCGTCGGCGTAGAAGTCTTCGGGGTTGAAGTCCTCCGATGCGCTGTACTCGATGCGGCAACGGCGCTCATCGCCATACTTCTCTTTAATCTCGATAAGTTCATCCTTGATGACCTTCATACAAAGTTCATCGTTTGCGAGTATCTCCTTGTAATATTCGATTCTCTTCTGAATCTCATCAAATTCGGCATGCAACTGCTCCTGCATAAGACCTGTAAGCTGACGCAGACGCATCTCCACGATGGCATTTGCCTGAATTTCGCTGAGCGAGAAGCGCTCGATAAGTCCGAGCTTAGCTTCGGCAGGAGATTTTGCAGCACGAATGATACGCACAACTTCGTCAATATTGTCCGAAGCAATGATAAGTCCTTCGAGAATATGAGCACGCTCTTCTGCTTTGCGAAGATCGTATTTTGTACGACGGATTACAACCTCGTGACGATGTTCGATAAAGTTGCTTATGCAATCCTTAAGTGTAAGCAGGCGGGGACGGTCATGAACAAGAGCAATGCAGTTTACGCTGAATGATGTCTGCAATGCACTCATCTTATAGAGTTTGTTTATAAGGACATTGGCATTAGCGTCGCGCTTGACATCAATAACGATGCGCATACCCGACTGGTCCGACTCGTCGTTGATATTGGATATTCCCTCAATCTTCTTTTCGTTGACCATTGCGGCAATATCCTTTATAAGTTCCTCCTTATTTACATTATAGGGAATAGCGGTAACAATAATCTTGTCGTGGTAGTCGCCGGGTTCAATTTCGCACACAGCACGCATCACCACTCTGCCTCGACCTGTCTCATATGCATCACGTACACCCGAAAGTCCGTAGATGTCGCAACCGGTGGGGAAATCGGGAGCCTTTACATACTGCATCAATCCGGCTGTGTCGATTTCAGGATCCTCGATGTATGCAACACAAGCATCAATAACTTCGCTGAGGTTGTGCGTGGGGATATTTGTAGCCATACCTACGGCAATACCCGAAGAACCATTTATCAAAAGGTTGGGGATGCGTGTAGGCATAACAGTAGGCTCCATCTCCACGTTGTCGTAGTTGGGAACAAAATCCACTGTCTCCTTGTAGAGATCCTCCGCCATATCCTCACCGATCTTGCGCAGACGAGCCTCGGTGTAACGCATTGCAGCAGGTGAATCGCCATCGATAGAACCGAAGTTACCCTGTCCGTCGATAAGCGGATATCGCATAACCCAACTTTGAGCCATACGCACAAGAGCCATATATACTGATGAATCGCCATGAGGGTGATACTTACCGAGCACATCACCGACCGTACGTGCCGACTTCTTGTAGGGTTTGTCAGATGTATTTCCAAGTTCCATCATACCGTAAAGGATACGGCGGTGAACGGGCTTCAATCCGTCACGGACATCGGGTAATGCACGGGCAACAATTACCGACATCGAGTAATCAATATAAGAGGAACGCATTTCCTCTTCGATATTGATTTTTATAATTCTGTCGTTATCAATCATTTATATTTAAAATATAATTAAAATTCAATTGCGGAGTTTTATTTTAATCACTCATATCCGCATAAAAACGTGCTAAATTACACAAATTTAGCGAAACAGGCAAGAAAAAAACATATTTTATAAATTGAAGGGATACACCACAAAAGAGCATTCAGTATTGATAACAAACAATTTACCGCTAATGGTTAAAAAAGGTTACAACACCCGCCGTAAAAGAGGCAAAACAGACCACACATGACATACTCGGCAATAAAAAGTATGTCAAAATTGCATACGCTGCAACGTTTTTTAATAGTTTGGCACGGTTTTTGTAAGGTAAGTTATGTAAAAATAGTTGTATCACAATAAACAATAGAGTAATTTCGCGCCGACAAAGACAATTTTGTCGTCCACACAAGAGATAAAAACATTGTTCACACAAAGATTGAATGAGGAGAAAGAAACTATGAACAACCAATTTTCAGAAAACATATCACGCATACTCACATACAGCAAAGAGGAGGCCGACCGTCTCCGCTGTAAAAGTATAACACCCCAACATCTGTTGCTGGGACTGTTGCGCGACAAAGACGGAAACGCCGCCAACATCCTCAGCACAATGTCGGTAGACCTGTTGAAATTAAAAGAAGAGCTGGAAAACAATCTTCTTCCCCAAAGCGAAGAGAACTTCGAATCGACCACCGATGTCGTTCTCGACGAAAATGCATCAAAAGTCCTACGTTTTTGTATACTCGAAGCACGTATGTTAAAAAGCAACACAGTTGATACAGAGCACCTGCTGCTCGCAATCCTAAAAGAGAAGACCAACGCAGCCGCAACCATCCTTGCAGGCAACAACGTAACCTACACCGATGTACGCGAAACACTGCACATAAAACCCGATGTACGCGACGGCTTCGGCTTCACCGACGAGGACGATGAAGAGGAGGAGAACAGCAACACATTCGGCAACAGCCGCACACACTCCGAAACCCAGCAGAAACAGCCTGCCGGCGACACACCCGTGCTCGACAATTTCGGATTCGACATGACCAAAGCAGCCAAAGAGGGACTGCTCGACCCCGTCGTAGGACGCGAGAAAGAGATTGAACGCATTTCGCAGATACTCAGCCGCCGCAAAAAGAACAACCCCGTGCTCATAGGCGAACCCGGCGTAGGAAAATCGGCCATCTCGACCAGTCCGGTTCCATCGTGCAGAGCGGTTACCTGGATGAGCTGCAGGCAGCAGTTGACAACTTCGTGGAGCTGATCGCTGACCACGGCCGTCACAACGCAGTTGACCACC
>JAFYLO010000151.1 GCA_017557045.1 Bacteroidaceae bacterium
TTAATCCTTAAGACAGCCAAGAGGAATTACCTTAACACCATCTTCGCGAGTATAGGCAATTTCACCACCAGTCAATACAATGAGGAGGTCTGGTTCTCGAAGAGGCATTTGTTTCTCTGTTTCATTCTTCTCACGAATTAATTTTTGCATCTCAAGCAAATGCGTTGCACCTTCATCAATGTCTCTACTGCCAAGTTTACATTCAATCAGTGCATATCGCTGATCATCAAGATGTAAAACTATATCTGCTTCAAGTCCATACCTATCATGGTAATAAGACACTTTACCTCCCATAGATTGAGAATAGACCTTTAAGTCGCGAATACACATACACTCAAATACGAATCCAAATGTCTTTAAGTCCAATTCAAGAGTTTTAGGAGATGCACCCATAGCTGCAACGGCAATAGACGGATCTATAAAGCATCTTTTTTTACTTGATCTTATTGCAGATGCAGAACGAATAGCAGGACACCAGGCTTCAATATCTTCTATTACGAATAAACGCTTTAATGCATCAACATACTCATCGAAAGTGGATTGCGCTGTTGTTTCCATTTCCGCTTTTACATCTTCCAACATTGCAGTTTTCTTTGCCAAAGTACATAGATTTCGAGCATAAGAACGTAATATCAGTCTAGCTAACTCTGGGTTACGTTGTACATCGTCTATACTAGAGATGTCCTCATTACAAACCTTGTTTAGATAGTCTTTTGCTATAAGCAGTTTGGCTTTATCACTTGTTACACTCAAGGAATCAGGCCAACCACCTCTACAAGCCACCATAATCAGTTCTTCAATAGAAAGTTTGGATGTAACACCGTCAATATCTAAATCTTTATTATCAAACAGCTCAAGAAAAGATATATCACCTGAAGATTCTGTTGACTCATACAGACTCATTGGATACATTGTCATTGTGGAAATTCTACCGGTTCCTGTATGCATTCTTCTTTCCTCTTCTGGTGTATCCTTTTCGTTCTTTTTCTTTATAACGGTAGAACCGGTAAGAATAAACTGACCTTTAAGTTTCCTTTGGTCAACTGTTGTTCTTACAGCATCCCAAAGTATTGGAGCATCTTGCCATTCATCAATAAGTCTTGGTGTTTCACCTTTCAAAAGTATAGACGGTTTTGTCCTGATTGTAGCTAAATAGCCTGCTCGCTTATCCGGATCCTGCAATTTAACTACACTCTTTGCTTGTCTTTCTGCTGTTGTAGTCTTTCCACACCATTTTGGTCCATTGATTTGTACTGCACCAAAAGCCTCTAATCTCAAGGATAGTTCCTCGTCTGCTATTCTTTTTAAATAATCCATATCAGAACTTGATTTTAATTTGTGCAAAAATAGCAATTCTTTTTTTATCTCGCAACGCATCCTGTGTTTTTGCGGTATTTTATCCTTTAAATTTGCGATGTATTACACTTTGTTTTTGTGGCAACTTGTCCTTTGTTTTTGCGGTAAAAGTAGCAACGGTTTGTACCATACAAACACTCTTTTTGCCCCTCCAAAACACCCTTGCCATGACATCTGATGACACGTTATGACATGTATAGACCGATTTGAAAATCAATGGATTAACCATTATATATTCGCAGTCGAAATCACTTTTTGTATAACTAAAAAACATTTCGACGTATGAAAAAAAAGTATTATTCGCAGCAGCATTTATGCTTCTGGCAGTAGGTGCTTACGCACAGGGCAACGGTATCGCAGGTATCACCGAGGCTGCCAACATGGTAACATCGTATTTCGACCCTGGTACCAAGTTGATTTACGCAGTGGGAGCCGTAGTCGGTCTCATCGGTGGTGTGAAGGTCTATTCGAAGTTCTCTTCGGGCGACCCCGACACCCCGAAGACAGCAGCCTCTTGGTTCGGTGCCTGTATTTTCTTGATTGTAGCAAGCAGTTGCGAAAAAATAATTACCCCATTTTTTGATTTAAATCAAAAAACATTATCTTGCAAAGTTTTTGACACGATAGGGTAAAGGTATCAAAAAACGGCTTCTAAAATTGTTCAATTTTATAATGCGGATGGACAAAGAAATGTAATGTATCGACCACCCTCACATCAATCTACCCACAAAATGTACCCCGCGTAAATTTCAGAATACAGAGAATCCAATACTTGCGAGAATATCCTTTTTGCACACTCTCCAGTGCAGTGCCCTGTATGCAAGTGTATCTCTTTCTCTTTAAAGGTTTCAGCTATTGCGAACAACTCCTCTTCGCTCTCGAAGGAGAAGCGTTCGTCAGAGTCAAGCAGATGCAGTCCGCCAACAAAATGGGAAATCCTACCATCCACTGAATCGATTATATTCATCGCACCCATATGTGAACAGGGCGAGAGTATCACCTTACCCGAAGCGGTCTCCACCGTCACGAATATCTCGTGGGAAAAGTCATCGGGAGCATCATTTTTCAGCAAGGTTGCGTTTGCAGCGGGCCGTTTGTATGTGGATTTTATATCTGAAATTATCGAAACACCTTCGCACAGCAAAATATTTCCACAGACAGGCACAAACCTTTCGCTGTATTGCTCAAACAAGCTGTGGTCGGGGGAAATATCCCTTTTGACTCCACGACGCGTTGAGTAGTATGAATTTCCAAAAACATCCCGTGAAAGATAGACTTTTGCCTTGCTGTTCATTTCGAGGAATGTGCGCAGACCGCCTGTGTGGTCAGCATGTGCATGGGAGAGGATAAGATAATCTACTGCCGCAATATCTATTCCGAGAGCATAGGCATTTTCGGCAAACAGCGAAGTTGCACCGATGTCTACAAGAAACGATTTTCCATTGTAGGTAAAGTGCATCGACAGGCCATGCTCACAGCATAGTTCTCTCTCCACAGAAGGGCTGTTGTCTATAAGGATTGTCAACTGCATAATTCGTTACAGAGCTGTATCAAACAACAATGGCGGCATGTGCCGCCATTGTAATATATAGATGATTATTATTCAGCCTTTGCAGCTCTCTTGATGCCGCGGCGTTTTGTTGTAGGTGCCTCTGCCGGCTTATCCTCCTTGATGCCTGCAAGTTCGGGGTCGATCATGATACGTCCGCAGTTCTCGCAAACGATGATTTTCTTTCTCATTCTGATATCCATCTGTCTTTGAGGCGGTATCTTGCTGAAGCAACCGGCACAAGCATCGCGCTGTACATATACAATACCGAGACCGTTGCGTGAATTCTTGCGGATGCGCTTGAACGATGCAAGGAGACGGGGCTCTATTGTAAGTTCGAGGTTACGTGCCTGCTCGCGCAGTCTCTCCTCCTCCTGCTTTGTCTCGACTACAATCTCGTCGAGCTCGCTTCTCTTCAGGTCGAGATCCTTTTTGCGCTCATCGAGAGCATTCTTTGCCTTTGCAAGTTCCTCGTTTTTCTGCTTGTCGAGCGCCTGTGCCTCTCTGATTTTCTTCTCGTTGTGCTGAATTACAAGGTTCTTGTATTCAATCTCCTTGTTCAGAAGGTCAAACTCGCGGCTGTTGTGGATATTATTCTGATCCTCAGTGTATTTTGCAATACTCTGCTTGGCCTGCTCTATTTCGAGTTTCCAATCATTTACTTTCTCTTTGTTTGTCTTGATGTCGTTTGCGATATTCTCGATACGAGTGCCGAGACCTACAATTTCGTCCTCAAGGTCCTTCACTTCGAGGGGGAGCTCGCCACGAAGAATCTTGATTTTGTCAATCTCGGAAAGTATTGTCTGCAACTGATACAGCGACTTCAACTTCTCTTCTACGGTGTATTCCGCGGGATCTTTCTTTGCCATTTTACTTATATTTAATTATAGATAATATACGGGGTTTGTTCTTTTCTCTGTTATTTTCAGTCTGAGCTCAGGGAAACGCTCCGACAATATTTCGGAGAGCAGTTCCGTGGTGTACTGCTCACTTTCGTAGTGCCCTATGACAGCCATTATCATGCTACTGTCGTAGTTGAACATATCGTGATAGTGCCCCTCGCCTGTGATGTATATATCGGCTCCGGCAGCTGCTGCATTGCCTGCAAACGATGAGCCCGAGCCGCCGCATAGTGCCACTTTGCTTATCTTCTTGTCGCCTGTGACTGTATGCATCAAGCGTTCCACTTTGAAGGTATCCTTTATCTTCAACAGAAATTCCTTTGCATCGATGGGAGACTCCGTCTCGCCAATTATTCCGGTGCCGGCGGTGGGCCACTCATTCTGCAAGGGGTAAATGTCGTATGCAGGTTCCTCGTATGGGTGCACTGCGAGCATTGCCTTAATGGCACGACTTTTTATATATGCGGGGAGGACAGTCTCTATGCGTATCTCCTTTTCGGTGTGCAGACGGCCTATTTCTCCACAGTAGGGCGAACAGTTGTCACCTGCGCGGAATGTGCCCTCGCCTGTAATGTTGTAACTGCATGAATCGTAGTCGCCAATAGAGCCGCAACCTGCCTCGAAAAGCGCACTGCGAACTGCATCGGCATGCTCCACAGGAACATATACAGCAAGTTTGAGCAGAGAGTTTTCTTTGGGCGCAAGTATCCTCACATTCTTCAACCCCAACTTTTCGGCAATCTTGAAGTTTACTCCGCCGGGAGCATTGTCGAGATTGGTGTGGGCCGAATATATGGCAATATTGTTGCCGAGCGCCTTCAGTATGCAGCGTTCGACATAATTGCGGCCCGTAATCTTCTTAAGGCCATGAAAAATGAGGGGATGATGTGATACAATGAGGTTGCATTCGGATGCGATGGCCTCGTCAACGACCTCTTCTGTTACATCCAAACACAATAATACCCCTGTAACTTCCGCTTCTGTTACTCCAATCTGCAATCCGGCATTGTCGTATCCTTCTTGCAGAGGCAGAGGCGCGAATATTTCAAGGGCAGCAGCTATTTCCTTAATTTTCGCCAATTGTCTTAGAGACTTGAATTATAGTGCAAAGATAGTGTTTTTTTCTATACCATTCGCTATTTGAACACTTTTTTATCTTTTTTCGCGCGAACTTTCTTTAGACACATTTTTTATTCTTCCGGCTGCATCGAACGCCACACGCTTTATCATATTGAGCGTTACAGCTATAGAAACCATTGAAGATGAAATTGTTATAACAATTATCATCATCTGGTACTTGATGGCAACATCGGGGGTGCTTCCACCGAGAATCTGTCCTATCATTGTTCCGGGAAGCGCAACAAGCCCCATCACTGCCATATTTGCAATAACCGGACTGAATGCCCTGACGAGTGCCTGCTTTATGAACGGCGAGAGTGCTTCGGAGACTGTAGCTCCATTGCCAAGCATATAGTAGTAGAATGTATTTTCGCGGCGCAGGTGCGAATAGAACGTATTGAGTGCAATGACATTGGCGCCAAGCATATTACCCATAAGTATACCCATTATGGGAATAAAATATTGCACACTGAACACATTGTCCAATCGCAACACAATGCCGAGAAAATAGAACCCCACAAGCAAGGCACCTGTCGCAAAGCCTACAAGTATCGGAATCATCATCACCGAACGTTTGAATTTCGTACGGGTGAGGGCTGTTTCTGTGGCAACGAATACCATTATCACCACCCACAGAACATTAAGTATAGGGTTATCCCAAAGGAACAGATATTTAAGGTAGAGACCTACAAGGAACAGCTGTATAACCATTCTTGCAAGACCTGTTACCGCGCTCGACACAAGCCCTGTCCTGTATTTCCATAGGAAGTAGAAAGGTATTGCCATCAGCAGCAATCCCCACAAAAGACTCTCTATTGATATATCTATTGTAGACATCATTTAAATTTTACGATTATGCGATATTACACCTAAAAGAATAGTTTTAGCTCTTTAAACTATTGAATTTAAATCAATAAAACTCTCCCTCTTGGATAAGAGGGAGTACCCGAAGGGGGAGGGAGTTCGAATGAAGACACAAGCAAAAAGTTTCAAACTCCTCCGTCTTCAAACGCTTTTGCGCTTGAATCCACCTCCTCTTATCCAAGAGGAGGAGTTTATATAAATTGTTGAAGGATGGAGTCTCCAATATCGAATTCACATTAATTTCCAACAACATTTCAATCAGGTAATAAATTTGATAATCATTTTGATTTTATCTCTATCACTTTATCGCACGCAGCAGCAAACACATTATCGTGTGTTACGGATATTACACTCTTTCCGCGTGTACTCAACTCTTTTATATATTCGGTAACAAGATTTACGGATGCCGCATCGAGTGCAGAGGTCGGTTCGTCGAGGATTATTATATCCTTATCGAGCATCGAAGCGATGGCAAGCATCATTCGTTGCCGCTGTCCTCCGGAAATTTCGTTCAGCCGCTTCTTCATTATGCCATCCTCAAGACCGAGACGACCGAAGCAATCAAGCCACTGCTCCTCCGTAATTTTTCTATCCTTGTTGTTCCTGAACGAGAAAGGCATCCTGAGCACCTCGTCCACCCATTCGCAGGGGAATGAGAGGTCTTGCGGCAGATAGGCGGTGTGCTTGCGCACCTCGACAGCATTCACAGGAATGCCATCGACAAGAATCTCACCCTGCTCTATCGGCACAAAGCCCAGAATTGCGCGTATGAGTGAAGTCTTACCGCTACCCGACACACCGGTAACAGCCACAAGTTCGCCCCTTTCCAATTGCATCGAAAAGTTGCTTATCACAGTGTGGTCGCCGTAGCTTACGGTTATTCCCCTGAGTTCAAGTATGCTGTTTTTTACGTTCACGATTGCAAAGGTACAAAATGAAAATCATTTGACTTTACATTTTGCTCTAAAATTACCTCGATTGCCAGAATTCAAGATACTGTGCGGCTACGGCGCGATGGTCGTGATATTTTCTTACCAATTGCAGACTCTCCTCTTTCATACGTGGAATCAGATGAGGATTCATTACAAGATTTTCAAGTTTGCGGTAGACATCCTCCTCATCGGGCACGACATTCACCATAGGGCGCAGAGATTTTTCTCCAATAAGGCTGTAATACTCCTCTTCGGCACCGCCTACCACTATCTTGCCCTTTGTCAACGCCAAAAGGGCATTCATTCCCGGAGAGTAACCATACAACTGGTCGAGAAGCACATCGCTGTCGGCTACCATTTTGGTGTATTCCTCAAACGGCACATTTTCGGCTTTGAGTATCTCACACCTGTCGGGGTAATTCTCTTTTACCCTCATCAGTGCCCGCAACATTATATCTGTACCTTTATACTCACTGCGGCTCTTCTGTATACCTATAAAGAAGCGCACCTTGTCGTGTTGTTCCATTTTCGCCTCTCCTGCATCGCGCACATTTATGGGCATGGGAATATGCACGAGTTTGGAGCCGTACCGAGACTTGTAAGCCGCATAATATTCGTACATTCCTGCAATAATTCCATCGCAGTCGTCGGCAATCATATAGTTGAGACGCTCCTTTGCAGTCCCGCTCCAGTCGGCAATAAGTTCGCGGGTACTTTTATTGTCGACAAGACGGTCGCCTATATTAAAATCGGAGTAACGGAATGTTTTTCTGTCCGTACCCGCCTTCACCCACAGTGTGTCCATGCCGAAAGCACCGAGAAACAGCTTTTTATTGTGGCGGCGAAGATAGCGATAGAAAGGGAATATCCGTTCGGCCTTAAGCTCAAGAAACATAGGGTTTATCAGCTGTACGACATCGTATCCGCGCATTTTGGGCAACAGCCTGATGGCATTCAACAGATATTTTATACCTGCAAACGGAGTGCCCTCTTCGCGCACAAGTGAAATATCGCGCCGGTAATTTTTCCAAAAATCGCCGTTGCTGAGCACACACACTTCGTGCCCCGCCTCGCGCAACCCTTCGGAAAGCCCCCAGTGAAGGTTGCTGTATTCGCCTATCAGTAATATTCTCATCGTTTCTGTGGTTTTTGGCAGGGCAGAATTTTACGCAGAAGTTTTATACCTAAAAAACTATTCGACAATATTGCAAAAAGTCTGTATTTAAAAGAATAATTTCTGAGAGGCAGCGGATAAAGCCCCATTGAACGGAAGTCGGTCCGGCAAACATCCTCCACCTCAGCCGCATTCCATCCATCGTAGTAGAGATTCAGCAGTGTATCCACTGTGAGCATGGCAATCTTGCGGTTGAGCGCAGCACGCTGTTCGAGCGTACACACCTCCTGCTCGGCGAAACGGAATGCCACCATGCGTTCGAGCAACTTGAAAAGGTCGTTTATCCTGCGTATTTCATGAAAAACATCGCGGTTGGCAGTTATTGAATCTTCCCTCCTAAAGTAATTGTATACTATATTGTTACAGACAATAAGACTTTTGCCGTAATAATATATTTTGGTATTGAAATCCTCATCCTCGTGCATCACCCTCTCAGCAAATTTTATATTATGGCTGTCGACAATATCCTTTCTGAAGATATACATCCACGGACAGCCGCTCAGGTTGTTGCGCGACACATACTCTGCCCCACTTGCATAGCGGCGCCACCCGGTGCGCTGCTGCACACCCTGCATCATCTGCTCCTCAGTGCAGCACTCCCTGTAACCATGTTGCAGAATGTCGGGATTTTCGTTGCGCAACATTTCCACACAAGTGCCGAATGCACCGGGAACAAGCGAATCATCGGCATCGACAAACTGGATATATTCGCCACGCGCCTCTGCCAACCCTCTGTTCCGGGCTGCTCCGGGCCCGCCGTGAGATGCCATTATCAGACGCACATTCTGCTGCCCGAAGCTCTCGCCCAGCCATTCGGGGGGAACATCCGAGCCGTCATCCACAACCAGAATTTCATAATCCTCTGCTGGAATACCCTGCGCGACAATGCTGGCGATGCATCTTTGCAGAAGTTCGCGTTGCAGATTGTAATGTGGTAATATAAATGTCAGGAGCATGGCAGATGTTGTCAGCACAGTTTCTTGTGCATCATGGCTATCAGTTTACAATGAAATTTTGCCCCGAAAAGCGAATATGTAACAAACTTCAACTTGCGGCTGAAAGGAATATCCATATTGAAAAGTGTCTTCAAGTCTATTCTTGCGCCTTTCAACAAATCGAAAGCTGCATTCTTTTCCTCTTTGCCACCGTCGGAGCAACGCATTAGGTCGGTAAGCGAGTCGAGAGCACTGAGAAGTATCTCATTTGCTTCGGGAATGAGATTATACTCGTCCCTTACCTTTTTATAAAGAATAACTTTATTCTTGTAAAGGCAATATTGCGAAGCGAAAGAATAGGAACGTGTAATCCCGTCGTTATGGGCATAATAGTAGTAAATTCCTCCATCGGAATAATACACGCTGCCGCAATTCTCATACAACGACGGAGTAACAAAGAGATCCTCATAAACCTCACCCTCAGGATAACGAGTGAAGAGAAACATATCAGCACGATAGATTTTGTTCCACGCATAGCAATGTTCGTATGCCTTGCGTTTGATGTAGTCGATGAAAATCTCCCTATTGCCCGTAACCTTTTCTGCGTTGAACGTGAGCAAGTGGCTGTCGGGCGATTCGTAGTGCACGTTTACTGGAAATTCGAGAATATCAATATCGGGGTTCGACTGCAATATTCTCATATTGTGGTAATATGTACCTGAAGCTACAGTATCATCGCCGTCGACAAAGGTGATATATTCGCCCTGTGCAACGGCAAGTCCCGCGTTACGTGCCGAGGAGAGTCCGCCATTCTTCTTGTGTATGACCTTTACCTTGTCGCACTCCTGCGCATACCTCTCGCATATTGCACCGCAGTTGTCCGGTGAGCCGTCGTCCACAAGTATAAGCTCAAAGTCGGTGTACGTTTGCAGCAGAATACTCTCAATACAATTCTGCAAGTGCCTGCGCACTTTGTATACGGGGACTATGATGCTTAGTTTCATTTTATATTCGGATAAAAAATACTGTTGAACAAACGAGCGAGATAGACAAAGTTTACTTTGTTATTTCACAGCGAGTGCAGTTTATCTTCGTTCAAGGACAAAGATAAACATATTGAATCATTTTTAACTATAATTATCAATTTATTTACCATAAAGAGTAAAACTTTTGCACTATACTTCTAAATTAAGGCAAAAATCACTATCTTCGCGTGCTTAAAAGGCCACTACAGCAATAATGGTAAAGGAAAATAGAGACGACAAAAAGGAATTGAACGGTTACGAACGCGCCATAAAGTATATGGGCGTCTTTGGCGGCACTCAGAGCTTTGCCATTATTTTAGGCATCATAAAGACAAAATTTGCAGCCAAGCTGTTGGGAGCATCAGGTCTTGGAATGATAGCGATGTATAACCGCACATTGCAGATGCTCAGCGATTTTACAAGTCTAAGCCTTTCATTCAGTGCCGTGCGCCAGATTGCCGAGGCACACGAAAAGGGCAATTACGAAGAACTGCTACATTGGATCAAAGTGGTACGCAGTTGGGCATTCCTGACGGCGGTGGCAGGTGTTTTTCTTTCGCTGCTCCTTTACCCGTTTTTAGGTGACTGGATGTTCGAGGGCAACGATTACTACACTTCGCGTTTCCTGCTGCTCTCGCCCGTTGTAGGCTTCATGGCCATAATCGGCGGCGAGCTTGCAATCCTCAAAGGAGTGCACAGCCTCTACAAGGTTGCAAAATACACCTTATGGACATCACTGTCGGGGCTTGCCATCTCTGTGCCGTTATATTTAAGCATGGGCATAGCCGGTATTTTCCCCTCGATTTTCCTGACCTCCCTTGCACAGATGACAGTCCTGCTCTGCTACTCCCTGCCCACCTACCCCTACCGCATAGCCCCACTGTCCAAAAATATACTGCGCGACGGGCTTGACATGGCAAAACTCGGCATCGGATACATCTTTGCAACAATAATGGCCTCTTTTTCAACATGGTTCATTTGCAAAGAGCTGTTGGACATCGGCAACAACACGATTGTCGGTTTCTATTCAACCGGACTCACATTGATGACCATGTTGCCCGGCATTCTTCAAGCCTCCATCGACTCCGACTACTACCCGCGTCTATCTTCGATAAACAAGGATACTGCACTAATGAACCGTATGGTGAATGAACAGGCCGAGGTGCAACTCCTTATACAGACACCATTGTTGATAGCCTATCTGTTTGCATTGAAACTGCTTGTTCCGCTTTTTTACGATTACGAACTCATGGAGGCTATTCCAATGACACAGCTTGCACTGTTCGGAATGTTTGTCAGAACAATGACCTACCCTATGTCCTATATGCCATTGGCACGTGGAGATTCCAAAATTTTCATTCTGCAAGAGGCTGCTTACGACATAATCAATGTTCTCTTCGTAATTGCAGGCTACAAATTCTTCGGACTTTTAGGAGTGGGAGCAGCCATCGCTATCGTTTATTTCATCGAATGGATTATAGTCTGCATTGTTGCCTATTTCAAATATCAATTCACTCTGTCGAAGGAATTGGCCAAATGCTTCATTTTGCAACTGCCCATATTCCTATCTGTGCTTTATGTGGCACAGACAACCGATGGAGGAGTCGAATATTGGATATACGGTGCCGCAACAACCATCGTTTCGGCAACGCTCTCCCTATATCTGCTCTCCAAACGCCTATCATTGGTAAAGCATCTTATCAGCCGCGTGAAACGCATAATAAAATAGCCCCTTTATGAGATTCCTTATTCTGCTTTCCATATTTATATGCTATAATGCAGCAGGCGCATATTCCGCATCCCGCGACAAGGAGTTCAGTCTGCCGTTTAACTTCCCAATCCTCCTAAGCGGCAACTTTGCCGAACTGCGTTCCAACCACTTCCACGGCGGAATAGACTTCAAGACACAGGGAGTGATAAACAAGCCCATACATGCCCCTGCCGACGGTTACATATCGCACGCAACCGTAACTCCCGGTGGATACGGCAACGCCATCTACGTAACACACTACAACGGATACACCACCGTATATGGCCACCTTGAAAGTTTCACAGCCGACATTGCGGCAAAAATAAAGGAGAGACAGTACAGCGAAGAGACATTCGCCACAGACCTCTCCTTCGGACAAGACGAATACCCCGTCCGCCGAGGAGACATCATAGCCATGAGCGGCAACACAGGCTACTCGTTCGGTCCTCACCTCCACTTCGAGATACGCGAAACAGAGAGCGGCGAACTTGTCAATCCCCTGCTCTTCTACAAAGAGCACGTAAAGGACACAAAAGCACCGAAAGCATTTGCCCTCTCGCTGCATCCGCGTCCCGGCAAAGGCTGTGTCGACGGCAAAAGCGGAAAAAAAGTCTGCAAGATAGCCGACAACACCACCAAAGAGACCATCAGCGCATGGGGCGAAGTGGGCTTCGGAATAAAGGCCCTCGACTACATGGACAACACCTCAAACAACTACGGCGTCTACTGCATAGAGCTCAGAGCCGACGGCAAACTGCTCTATTCGAGCAAGATGGATCGCGTGGCACCCGTAGAGAACCGTCTGATAAACGCATGGGTAGACTACGAAGCATACTACCGCCGCGGCGAATGGTTCATGCGCTCCCACCTGACAGGCAACAACCCGTTGCGACTGCTCTCCACCGACGACAACCGCGGCTGGCTCGTCATCGACGAAGAGCGCACATACAACATCGAATACACCCTGAGCGACATTCACGGCAACACATCAAAATACAGATTTGCCGTAAAAGGCAAGCGGTGCGACATTCCCTCTGTCGATTCCAAAGGCGCACAATACTTCCGATGGGACACCGACAACGAACTGCGCGACCTCGGCATGAGACTGAAAATCCCCAAAGGCGAACTATTCGATGATGCCATCCTCGATGTCCGCCGCACAGAGAAGCCCGATGCCCTCTCCGACAGATACAATCTCGGCGGAGTAACCTATCCACTATGGCGAGGATGCGAAATTGCCATACAACTAAAAAACACCCCGGCAGAAAACAGTGAAAAACTATATATAAGGAGAGTAACCTCCGGCGGTGGATACGGCATAGGCGGCACCGTCAAGGAGGGATGGATAAAGGCACCAATATCTTCGCTCGGCACCTACGAAGCAGCGCTTGACACAGTGCCACCCACTGTAAAGGAGCAAAAGAGCAACGGCGGAACGCTCTCTTTCTACATTGCCGACAGCGAGACAGGTATAAAGAGCTACAAAGGATACATCGACGGCGAATTCAAGCTCTTCAAGTTCAGTTCCAAGAACGTACGGCTCACCTGCAACCTGCGTGCCGAGGGTGTCAGCCGCGGAAGCCACCATCTGCGTCTTGTGGTTACCGACCGCGCGGGCAACGAGACTATCATTGAAAGAACATTTAAAAATTAACAATACACAACCATGAAAAAATTCTTTTTGACAATGTTGGGCATCATGTTGCTCACGACAGCGGCAGAAGCCTGCACCAACTTCCTTGTCGGCAAGAAAGCATCGGCCGACGGTTCAGTCTTTATCACCTACAGTTGCGACAGCTACGGAATGAACGGATTCCTCTACCACTTCCCCGCAGCCATACACCCCGAGGGCACTATGCGCGACCTCTACGATTGGGAGGAGCAGCGCTATCTCGGTTCAATTCCCGAAGCCCGTCAGACCTATAATGTAATAGGTAACATCAACGAGCATCAGGTGGCAATCGCCGAGACAACCTTCGGCGGACGCGAAGAGCTTGTTGACACAACAGGTATTATGGACTACGGCAGCCTTATGCATGTTGCCCTCCAGCGCTCAAAGACAGCACGCGAAGCCATCAACATCATTACTACCCTCTGCAACGAGTATGGCTATTGCAGCACAGGCGAGAGTTTCTCTATTGCCGACCCCGACGAGGCATGGATACTCGAAGTAATAGGCAAGGGCTCATACGAGAAGGGCATTGTGTGGGTGGCAGTGCGCATCCCCGACGACTGCATCTCGGCACATGCCAACCAGTCGCGCATACACAAGTTCGACATGAAGGACAAGGAGAATGTGATGTATGCAAAGGATGTCGTATCCTTCGCCCGCAAGCGCGGATACTTCAGCGGCAAGGACGAAGACTTCAACTTCGCGGCAGCATACTGCCCCTTCGACTTCGGCGGTCTGCGCTACTGCGATGCCCGCGTATGGAGCTACTTCAACATGTTCGGTGCCGAGGATATGAACAAATACCTCGACTGGGCAAAAGGCGATGCAACAGCCGAGGCTATCCCCCTCTACATGAAGCCCAAGAAGCCCCTGTCTTTGCAGGATGTAATGAACGGAATGCGCGACCACTACGAAGGCACTCCCTTTGACCTTTCGGGCGAGATTGCCGGCGGAATGTTCGACATGCCCTACCGCCTCTCACCCCTCAGCTTCGAGGTCGACGGCGTGAAATATTTCAACGAACGCCCCATCTCTACCTTCCAGTCAGCCTTTGTATTCGTGGCACAGATGCGCCGTTCACTGCCCAATGCAGTAGGTGGAGTGCTGTGGTTCGGATGCGATGATGCCGACATGATGATTTATACCCCCGTATACTGCTGCACCGACCGCGTGCCCGACTGCTACGCCGAGGAGTATGCCGACCCCGTGACATTCTCATGGAAGTCATCATACTGGGTATTCAACTGGGTGGCAAACATGGTATATCCCAAGTACTCGCTCGTTATAGACGACCTGCGCCGTGTACAGCGCGGTTTCGAGAGCCGCACCATAGAAGAGTGTCAGGCTCTTGAGGCTGAGATTGCCAAAAACTACAAAAGCTCGCCTGCTTTCGCTAAAAGACAGCTCACCGACTACACCTGCCGCGTAGCCGAGGATGCCCTTGCCGAGTGGAAGAAGTTTGCCGAGTACATGATAGTGAAATACAACGACTTTGCCATCAAACCCGAAAAGAACGGTAAGTTCGAGCGCACCCCCTCGGGTGTAGGCGCTAATGTAAAACGCCCCGGTTACCCCAAGGCATTCTTGAAGGAGCACGTAAAACAGACAGGCGATAAATATGTTATTCCTGCAAAGAAGTAGAAATATTTTTGTACTTTTGCAGAGAATTTAGAAGCTGTTTGAATTTTATTAGAAAATAATTCTATATTTGCACTGTTTATTTCGGCTTCTTTGAGTCTATTTAATGTTATTGAAGTTGCTTTCACTCGCTTTGCAATTTGTGAACAAGTTCACATTGCGCTCGTTTAATCGCAACTTTTGGCATCTTTTCTTTCTTATTTTTTGGAAATAGCCCGCTATTCCCTGCAAAA
>JAFYLO010000021.1 GCA_017557045.1 Bacteroidaceae bacterium
ATTACGCGGTACTGTATCTTGTACTGGTTCTCGCGCACCATATCAAAGAAGGTGTCGATGCAGATGTTGTGGTTGTATTCGGGTATGTAGGGGCCTTTGTGCCACAGGTAGTCAATCTGGCTGTCTGTGAGGTTGTAGTAGGGCTCGAAGATGGGGAAGTTGTCGGCTGTCGCGCGACGGCAGAATTCATTTTTCCATTCTCCCATCTTTTCTCCGCGCCAACAGAATACTGCTCCGTCGTAGACACTTAGCGATTTGTTGGGGATGACAAGATTTTCATCTATGCCTACGACGCGGCCGAAGCCTTCACATTCGGGGCATGCTCCTATTGGGGAGTTGAAAGAGAACATCTGTTCGCTTGGTTCTTCGAACTCCATGCCGTCGGCTTCGAAACGGACACTGAATGTGTGCATCTGCTCTTCGTCCATGAATTTCATGGCACAGGCACCGTGACCTTCGTAGAACGCTGTCTCGGCAGAGTCGAGCAGACGTGTTACGGTCTCTTGGGCGCTGCTTGCCGTCAGACGGTCTATGAGCAGGTATGGTGTCTCCTTCTTCTTTGGCTTGTACTCCTCTATGCGTATTACTTCGCCTGAAACGTATATGCGGGTGAAGCCCTGCTGCATATATATTGACAGCTGGGCTTTGATGTCGCGGTCTTTGCGCTGCTCTATCGGGGCAAGGAGCAGGAAACGGCTTCCCTCGGGATGGGATAACATACAGCTGACAAGGTCTTCTGGTGTCTGTTTCTTTACGAGTGTGCCGCTTATTGGTGAATAGGTCTTGCCTATGCGGGCGTAAAGCAGTTTGAGATATTCGTATATTTCGGTGGAGGTGCCTACGGTGGAGCGGGGGTTCCTGTTGTTGACCTTCTGTTCGATGGCTATGGCAGGGGGAATGCCTTTGATGAAGTTGCATTCGGGCTTGTTCATCTGTCCGAGGAATTGTCGGGCATATGAGGAGAGTGACTCTACGTAGCGTCTCTGTCCTTCGGCGTAAAGGGTGTCGAAAGCCAATGAAGATTTTCCCGAACCTGAGAGGCCGGTGATGACAGTGAATTTCCCGCGAGGAATGTCAACATCTATGTTCTTCAGGTTGTTGACTCTTGCTCCGCGTATCTCTATGTTGCTTTTTTCAGACATTTGCTTTCTTGTGGTGTTGGCTTTGTATTGATTGCAGTGTTGTCAGTCAGCCATTTGGCTTCTCAGTTCTTCGGTGAGCATGAAGAGTGCACGGTGCTTCATCATGGAGATGGTGTTCTGCACACGTTTTTGGGGGAGTTTCTTCCAGTCTTTTTCGCTGCTTCGGACGTATTTCCAAATTTCGTCTGCTGCTTCGAGTGTGGATTTATCTTCCAGGACAAGTGATTGAAGCAACTGGCGGTCGCGCTCATTCAGTCTTTCGTATGCTTGCCATACGGGCAGCTCGTTGTTCTCTTCATCGGCCGCGAAGAGTTCCAACTGGTCTGTTATCTCTTGGCTGTCGAGACTGACGGTACTCAACCTTCCATCTATTCTTTTCTTTTTCAGGAAGTAGTGCACGGCGCATGTCGACAGGTATGTGTTCAGCGATGCGTTGTTGTCGCTGCGGTATTTTCGCAGTATGGCCCAGTCGTCCTGTGAGATGAATTCGTAGAACTCGCCCAAAATGTCTTCAGCGCACTCTTCTCCGGCTATTTTCGTTGCTATGTAGTCGAGGAAACGTGTACATCGTGTATTGAAGAAATAGTTGTGTGCCTCTTCGTTGATTGGTTTTCCTATAATGTATCCGATAAGTTCGTTGTCGGATACTGTGGAGTAGTTGACTTTGCAACCTCTGTACATAGTTCAGGTTTTCTATTTGTTTGTAAATGTAAAGTTGTATGTGCTTGAATTGGGTGAGTCGGCCATGTAGGTGATGCTGCCGGTGGTCTCCAATATCGAGAAACTGCGGCTTATGGGTGATATGTTGTATTGCACACCGTTGAGGTTGCCGTATCCGCTGTAATATTCGCTTTCGAGCTTGTATGCCGATGTCTCGCCGAAGAGGTTCATGGCTGCGTATATTTCGGGCATATTGCCGTAGATGAATGCGAGGGTGTTGAATCCGTAGTCGCAGCCGAGGTCTCTGTTGCTGTATGTGTAGCTGTATACCTTTTGCTGTATGTTGTTGTTCTTTCCTTGTTCTGATACGGTTATCTTGTTCAAGCGCGAGTTGCTCCAGTCGTAACGGTATGTTGTAGTGGCTGCTGCGGTGTTATAGGTGCTGCTTGTGCAGTATTTGTCGGTGTATGTGAATTCACGGTTGTTGGAGTATATTTCCTTAGTGCCGTTGGAGTAGCTGCGCTGTCCGGTGGTTCTTATTGACTGTATGAGGCCTGAACTCAGTCTGACATCCTCTTTTATGGTGTCTATGTAGCTCTCCATTGTAGTGAGGTCCTTTACGGTGTTGCTGACTATGATGTCGTTCTGCATCCAACGGTTGCCGGTAGCATCGGTGTAGTAGATAATCTTGCCAGTGTGGACTTCTGTTATCTCCTTGCCATCTTTAGTGGTGATGGTGTTCTGGTATTTATAGGTTTTGATGGTGTTGTCGGAGTTGTAGGTGAAATCCCACTTCTTGTCGTTTTTTGTTTCGTTGTTGTCGATGGTGTTGAATGTTATTGTCGAAGGATAGAACGGGCGCTTTTCCTGAGCTGCGTATGGGTCGAAGTTACTGCTGTCGCTGCATGCGCTGATGAGGATGGCTGCCAATGTTGCCAATAGGAGTGTGTATGCTCTGTTCATGGTCGTAGTTTTTAATGTTTTTGTAAAATATGTCCAATTTGCAAAGATAAGATTAAAAAGCAATGTTTTGTGTTTATTTGAGTGAAAAATGTTTATAAGTTTTTAAGAAACAGAAATGAACATAGCAAATACAGAATTATTGTTCAAGAAAATTTAAACTGTTTATATAGAAGTATAAATCAAGCGATAGAGCTTTTCTGTGGCCTCTTGCGAAATATACTCTTCGGGGCGAACTTTATTGATAGGCTCGTTGTTGAGGAACTTGATTTCATCATTTGACACAAGAACAGGACCAACCACATTTGTCAATATAAACCAAAAGCAGTCGTCTATCACTCTTTCTTCGTTTTTTACAAAGAATTCAGCATTCTTGTCCTTTGCTATTATATGTGTGAGATATAATTCGGCATCGGTTTCGTTTCTGTGGAGTATGACAACTTTATCACCCTCGTCGGGCAAGTTGAGAGTGTCAGGCAACAACGCTCCCCATCGTTGACATGAAAAGCCTTTTTGTTTCAGCGAAGACTTGAATAGTTCTATCTGTTCGTCGTCAAATTCAAGAACAGGCAGTAAATGCTCTGTTTCTTCAATCTCTTCTTCGTCTTTGCTGACCATGTATATTTTCATATACAGACTGCCTTTGTATGGATTGCTGCCGTTAATCTGACTTAATTCACAGTCGAATGCTTCTGCCCAACCAAGATCCATCATTGTTGCAAGGTGCCGGTTCTCGGTGCGTGGCACATATCCTAAGATAAAGTCAAAATCAAAATCGTCAGGGTCTCCATCGTAGTCGTCTGCCAAAGCTACTGCAATGGCGTATTTGTCGTGTTTGTTATCCTTCTGACGAACCAATGCCAATTCGGCTCCCTCATATAGCTCATCCCAAACATCTTTCAGGTCATGGAATGTGATGCCTGCTATTTGACACTCTTTGTACAAAACTCTTTTTTTTCTTCTGCTGACAAGAGGCGGAGCCGGCAACCCCATTGTTACGGTGATGAGTTCATCTCCGCTTGGGGGTGTAACATCCCCTTCCAACTTGAACCAGTCTTCACTCTCTTCTATTGTCTCAAACCGCATCTCGGATAACACGATGTCTGTTATGCCGCGAGAATCCAGTTGTTTCTGTAAATCCTCAGCTTCGGCATCACATTTAGGGCAAGTCCCACTGCAACCACCCTCGTGAGTGCACACTGTCGGATTATACCTTAAGCCGTATTTTTCGGCAATATCCATTCGGATACGCCTGAGAATTTCGCATTTTTGCTTACCGGGGTTCATCGCTGTTGTATTTAGTGTTATTTTATATTGTATTTGGCTATAATCACATTTGGAAATTCATAATATTCCTTAATCTCATCAATATCCTTGTATAGTTCATTGATGTCATTGAAGTCGGGTATATGCGGCACCTTGATGGTTACTTTGCTCTTGTCGTCAATCATTTTGCTGAGACAACACAGGTGTTGCAACACTCCCGACCTGCACCCTGTGTATTTTTCGTATATCAGTGGATTCAATGATTTTATGTCCACAATCCAGTAGTCTGCCACTTTGCTTAAGCGTTCGTATGTGTCGTACGGACATCGGCCGCAGGTCTCTATGGTGATTTTCCATCGGTCGCCGCAAATCTTTTTGAAATCCTCAATGAATTGTGGATATAATGTAGGTTCTCCTCCTCCGAAACAGATACCTCCGCCTGTTGTCTGAAAATATAGATTGTCAATCTTTACCATGTCATACAGCTCCTGTGGTGTAAGCATCATTATTCCTTTGCGTACAGTTACCCCGTCTTCTTCGTAAATGGGTTCATGACATTTTTTATTAAGGCAATACTTGCAGTCGAGCGGACAACCCATAAATGTCACCAGCGTGGTTATGCCCATGCCGTCTGTACCCATTCTGAGTCTGCTGATTGCGAAAATAGGAGCTGTTGGGTGCTCGTTGTTAAATGCCTTGTGTATCACTTGGATTCGATGAAATTGGGAGTTGCTGAAATATACTTTGCAAATATAGATTTTTTTAAGAAGTTGTTTGAATTTTATTTTAATAAGATAGGCTGCGCCTCGGAATAATATTCAAGTAAACTTGATATTCTTCTCTCGGCTTGCACTATCTTTCGGAATTATTTGAGAACTGTTTTTGAGTAGATTTTCTTTATTGTTTTGCAGGGAATAGCGGGCTATTTCCAAAAGACAATAAAGAAAAGATGCCAAAAACAGACTCAAAGAAACCGAAAGAGACGCGCGAATATAGAAATATTTTCTAATAAAATTTAAACAACTTCTAATAATGTTTGAATAATATGGCGGCTAAGATTTTTTGTTCTTAGCCGCCATATTATAAGGGAATTATTGCGCTTTATTCCATCTCTTCGCCGTAGCCGTTGTAGTTGTCCATGCTTTCGTTCTGCTTGGGCTTTTTGGTGGGGCGTTTGGCTTTCATGTTGCCGAAACTGTAGGTTAGTGTGGCGCTGATGGTGCGTCCTCCGTTCCAGTTCTCGGCATCGCGGCGGAAGTTGGCATCTTCGGTGATGGTGTGCCAACGGCGCGAATCGAGTATGTCGCGTGCGCTGATGCTGAGGCTCCAGTTCTGGTTGAATGCTTTGCGCAATCCTAGGTCGAACGAGTAGTTGGCCTTTCTGTGTCCCTGGGCAACGATGCGTCGTGCGTCGTAGCGGCCGGTA
>JAFYLO010000152.1 GCA_017557045.1 Bacteroidaceae bacterium
GCATAGACAGACAGATCATGCCGGTAAACACCGACATCCACTCCAGCGTACCGGAAACGTGCTCACTCATCAGCGCCAATAGTGACAAAACCACAGACAAGCCAAAAGCAGTGGGCGTCATCCAACGGCTCCAATCGTCTCCGCAGTCATCGTCATACGCGTTGGTTAAGTAATCCGTCAGGAAACCGGTCCGACGGAAATAGGCCACCGTAGCGTCGCCCTCACTAACCGCACGTCTGCCTATCTCTTGCAGCGCGTTTTCGTCCTCAATCACGGCGGCCGCGTATTTATCACCGGGATAAGAAACAAAGGAGAAGTTACGGCGCACACTACGCTCGTGGGTGTAATGTCCTATGGCGGACAACACCAGCAACAAGCCTACCAACGGCGAGCAGTACTTACCATCGCGGTATATGACATACACAATTCCACTGCGACACATGCAACAGGCCACGTAACCAAGGAATTCAACCTTGTTCACGCCATAAAGCCCATCAAATGCAAAAGGTTCACCACTCTCATCGAGTACCCTGTTCCAGCTACTGTCGTACAAATGCAGAGAGGCCTGGGCATCATCAGTTACACACAGATAGTGCCGCGTCATGTCGTGCCAAAAAATTTTAGAGTAGCCGCTCGTTAGCACAGCCTCTTCTGTTGGTTGGGGAAGCGGTACCATTACGCCATCTTTGGCCCGCACATTGACAGCCATTATACACTCGCCGTCGCTGGCAAGCAGGTTGTCACAACCTCTTGTTATACCTTTAAAAGAAAAAATCTTATGCATTTCAAAAACATTTTTAATAGCCATTTCAAAACCCCAGGATAAAGGAGCGGCAACAACAGCAATAACCACTGGAATGATTTGCTGCCATTATGGCTGGCATATTCTGTAATTACTCGCTCCTTATAGAGTGTATCGCACAAATAGATGGTATCCCTGATGAGATTCTCTTTGTATAACGTTCGGTATTTTGTAAAGAATACAGTATCGAACTTCTCACGAACAAAGATGCTGTCATGCACGAAGATACTATCCCTCACAACGTGTTCTACCACATTTGTACGGATGCGTACATCGGCACTGTCGTTCATATCCTTGAGAGCAGTGCACCCGCACAAAAGGACAAGCATGAAACTAAACCAAACCTTTCCCATTCCGCTCATATTCAAAATAGCCTTTTAACGATTCGCTCTTCTCGAGTACCCGAAGACTGAGCAGATAGTAGAGAAAATTGAGGATTGCAAACAAAGTGCTACGTTCATTGGTGAGCATACGCGCATTACGCAATATATTCGTGCCATAGAAATATATTGCCACATATATCATGAACGAGACACAATGCATAGCAGCAGCCTCTTCACCCTTGAAATGCCCTAGAAGATATATTGATGCAACCATCACAAAATATATTGCCGCATCCCTGAAGAAACGGAAAGCCTTCTTAAAACTCCACTCGCGATGATTGCAAACATCGGCAAGCATACCCATCACAAAATTCACTGTAAAGAGCAAGACAAGTCCGTATATATCATTCTTTATAGGGAAAAGCAACCCCGCCACATTGGCAAGCAATGTGGCGACAGTTAATCTAAGACTATCCATGGTACTACAATTCAAGATATTTGAGGAGTGTAAATTCGCTACGCGACGCCAGTTTAATATGCTGCCCAGGCATAGGCCCCTCAATCGTTATTTCACATCTAAGTTCATCGAGCCCGAAGTCATCGTATTTGATATACTCCTCAACTCCATCAAGACTGACAAGCACATCAACAGGGTAAGGACCGCGTTTGTGGACACGAAGCCTGATATCCCCTCCTGCGCACTCAATAGGAGCACTCTCCCATGTATCGCCATTATTTGCAAAAGATAAACTCTTTATACCCATAGGCTATCTCCTTTCTACACTTTTTCCATTACACAATAACGTAGCAAGCGATAGGAATGCATTGGCCTGGTCATGACGCTCGAAGACGCTATATAACAACGCTGCACAATAGTATGCAACTGCATCGGCAAGAAGCATATTATTCCCTGCAAGACCACTCTCTACATCGAATGCCGCCTCATATACAAAATGCTCCAGCTGCGCCGTTTCGCCTTTGGGAAGTGGGGATAGAAAAACCACCCTTGCACCATCATCTGCAACACCTTCGACACATACAGGGCGATGCACTCCCGAGCCAACATAGCCATTATTCAAAACCATAGCCTCGAAGCTATCTTCGGCGAGCAGATAACAACACGAACGTTTCCACCCCTTCAACCGCAGCGAAACCAAAGCCACAAAATCATTGGGCAGTACAAGTTTTGCCATGCCGTTACCACAATCAATGAGATTGCCCCTTTCGGCATCAGCAGACTTGGGATTCACACACCCCAATCCTTGGGCTTTATTTTTCTGCACCAACGCAACAGCCTGTGGCAAAAGTTTCAGAACATGAGCATTAATGGAGCGCGTATCTTCGTTCAACAACGATAAACGTGCGTCCTCCTCGGCCTCATTTAGCAGACATCTCACTCGCTTGACAAGTTCATCAGTCGCAATCATAACCAATTAGGGAAAGAGACACCCTTACTCAATGCAGCACTCTTTACAGCACTTTTATTCTGCAAATCACCGAGAGAGCAATTATATGGTGCAGCCATCAGAAAGGCCCGCGCCTGCTGCATGTTTGTCACTTCATTTACCACCATCATTTGGGAGTTGACATCACACTCCCCGACCGCTGGGACATCTTCACCTATAACCTCGACCCTACCGCGCTTTATCTCACCACATCGGAAAGCCTCGCTATTCTCGATGGCACGTTGGAAAAGAGGGTTGTCGGTAGTATACTGCGCAGGGTATACACCTGTCGAGTTTATAGCTCCA
>JAFYLO010000022.1 GCA_017557045.1 Bacteroidaceae bacterium
CGTTGAAGCCACCCTCGCCGAAAGCATAACCACTATCGGCACCTACGCCTTCAGCCACTGTACAGCACTCGAAAAGGTAAATATGCCCACATCGGTAACCACCATCGGCAACTACGCCTTCTACAACTGTAACAAGTTGCAAGAAATAGCTCTTCCCGAAGGCCTTGCCACCATCGGCAACTACGCCTTCTACACCTGCCGCTCATTCAAGGAGATAACCCTCCCCACAAGCCTTACATCCATCGGCACCCAAGCATTCTACGGCAATACAGCCCTCGAAAAGGTAACCTCACTTGCCACTACACCTCTCGCAATAAGCGCCGACATATTCAAGTCTTGTCCCACTACGGTTGCACTCCACCTGCCCACAGGTACAGTTAAAGCTTACAAGGAAGCAGGCTGGACAATGTTCACCAAAATCATCTCCCCCTGTCCCATCAGCCTCACCATAAACGACGAAGCAATGGGTAGCGTGGCACTCTCCGACAGCGTAGTCAACTACGGCTCATCTGTAACAGTGCAGATAACACCCGCCGAGAACCACAAGCTTAAAGCAATCACTGTAAACGGCACCGATGTAACAGCAGATGTAGTCGATGGAATTTACACCATCAAAAACATCGAGGATGCGACAGAAATATATGTCGAACTCGAAAAATCAGACTACTGCGCAATCACCCTCGATGACGTAACAGCCACATTCGGCGCAATGGTCGACCTGCCCATCGCCATGGTCAACACCTACGGCATCACCGCATTGCAGATGGACATCACCCTCCCCGAAGGCGTAACCCCCGTAACAGATGACGACGGCGCAATCATCGCCACACTCAACCCTGAGCGTGCAACAGCCAGCCACACCATCACCGCATCGCAGATGGAGGACGGTACCGTCAAGATGGTGATATTCTCATCGGACAACACACTGCTGAATGGCGACAACGGCACCATCGCTACCCTGAAGGTACGCGCAATGCCCACCGAAACCACAGAGCCCGGCACCATCACCATTGACAATATCCTTGGGGTAACCCCCAATGCCCGCGCGATTAAAATAGCCGGAACAACAGCTACGCTGAACATCCAGCCCCTTACATTCATCCCCGGTGACGCCAATATGAGCGGAACAGTGACAGTAAGCGACATCGTAGCAACCATCAACCACATGTTCGGCAAGCCACAAGCAGCCTTCAGCTTCGACGCAGCCGACATGAACGGCGACGGCGAGATAAGCATCGTAGATGTAGTCAACATCGTCAATGCCATCATCGCCGCACCCGACAACAGCGGCAGCGCCCGCGCACGCATCCGCGCCGCAGCCAACAGCGAAAGCATCCGCAGCGAAGTAAGCACCGACGGAGACAACACCCTGATGTCTCTGAGCCTGAACGGCAGCGCAGCATACACCGCTATGCAGATGGATGTAGAGCTGCCCGAAGGAGCAACCCTCATAGCTGCAACATCCGGCGACGACAGCCACACAATCGCATGGAACCGTCTCGACAACGGCACCGTACGCATAGTAGCCTACTCGCTCAGCAGCGCAACCTTCGACGGCGAGACACTGCTCACCATTGAAGTGGAAAATGCCAACGGCACAATCTCAGTCGACAACGTAAGCGTGGCAACCCCCGCCGGCAACGAAACCTCAATCGGCGGCACATCGGCAGATGTCAACGGTACCACCGGCATCGGCGGCACAGCAGAGGAGATAGTATCTGTACGCTACTTCAACGAAGCAGGTGCGGAACTCGACGAGCCTCAGAAGGGCATCAACATCGTCGTTACCGAATATGCCGGCGGAAGAATAGAAAGCAAGAAGGTACTGAAGAAGTAACAGTTTGCTTGCATCGACACAGCACCGAGTGTCGTGCAATATAAAGAAATCAGGCTGCGCCCCTTTAATGGAGGCGCAGCCTGATTTCTTTTACAAGTGCCCAGTAGATTTTTATTCTGCTTGGATAAGCTAATTTTTGTACACATCTTTCAGCTTTATATCTTTCGCTAATCTCTTTTAAAAAACATACTAAAAAACACTGTCCCTCTTGAAGAGGGACGAGAACTTTTTTCAAGAAAAAAGTTCGGAGGGAGTTCCAAGACCTATCGTAGAGCAAAAAACATGCGATGAGAAGAGAACTCCTCCGTCTTCAAAAAACTCCGTTTTTTGAATCCACCTCCTCTTCAAGAGGAGGAATAATAAAACTCTCCCTCTTGGATAAGAGGGAGTACCCGCAGGGGGAGGGAGTTTGACAGAATACACCTGCCACCCCATCGAACTCCTCCGTCTTCAGAAACTGTCGTTTTTTGAATCTACCTCCTCTTCAGAATGAGTTCAAAACATGAGCAGAATAAAATTTACCCGACACCAATAATAAGCAAGAAGAAGGTGCGCCCTATTCAAAATCAGGCATACCTTCTTCTTGCTTTCGAGGTGGAGAATATCTCTATAGTCCCTCTGTATCCTTATATATAAAGCGACGTATTTTCTTTGTGGCAGTCTTTTCGAAAGGCTCTTTCATCACCTCTACTGCTCCTACTTTGGAGTTCTTGTTTACATTCTTGTTTACAATGCTGAGTATTCTCTGCTTGTATCCTTCGAGTTTCTTGAAGAACTCCTCTTCGCCCTGCTGGTCCCAGTCGATGACATTGTCGTTGAAAGTTACGAGTGCCACGAGCTTGCCGCCGCGCTGCATTACGATTGATTCGTTTACCTCCTCGATGTCGTTGATGACCTTTTCGATCTCTTCGGGGTAGATGTTCTCACCCGATGCGCCGAGAATCATGTTGTTCAGACGGCCCTTGATGTAGTATTTGCCCTTTTCGTCCATGCAGGCAAGGTCGTTGGTGCGGAACCATCCGTCCTCGGTGAAGGCGTTTCTTGTTCTTTCGGGGTCCTTATAGTATCCGAGCATCACATTGGGGCCTTTTGCCACAATTTCGCCTTCGCCTGTTTCGGGGTTCATGTTGTGCAGCTTGAGTTCCACACCTTTTACGGGGATACCTATCGAGCCTGCTGTGCGTGCTCTCTTTACCGAGAAACTGAGCAGGGGCGAGGTCTCTGTGAGGCCGTAGCCGATGGCGTAGGGGAAGCCGGCTTTCAGCAGGAATGCTTCGATGTCTGCGTCGAGCTTGGCGCCGCCGATGCCGAAGAATGTTACCTTACCACCGAATGTGCTTTTCAGTTTCATGCCTATAATCTTGCACATGAGGCCGTAGGCATTCTTGTTCATCCACGAGAGCAGGGGGCTCTTCTTGATGGTAGGCAGGATGCTGTTCTTGTATATTTTCTCAATGATAAGGGGTACTGCGAGTATGGTCGTGGGGCGCACCTCTTTCATGGCCTTGAGCAGCAGGGATGGTACGGGGGGCTTGGACATATAGTACACACTTGCTCCTGCGTACATGGGGTAGAGCATACCAATAGTCATTTCGAATGTGTGGGGCATGGGCAGTATCGACAACCATCTGTCCTTCTCATTGCGGCTTGTTGCATCGTAGCATGAGTGGACACACGATATAAGGTTGCGGTGGCTAAGCACCACTCCTTTGGCATTGCCTGTGGTGCCCGATGTGTAGTTGATGGTTGCAATGTCGTCGGGCATGGGGTGGCATACCTTTCCATCGCATGTGAACTTGCTGTCGTCCCTTTTTATCTCTTCGAAGGTTTCGATGTCTATCACGAGTGTCATCTTGTCCATGCACTCTTTGCTTACATTGCCCAAAAGACGCTTTGATACGAAGAGTACCTTGCTCTCGGAGTGGTTGAGTATGTTGGTTACTTCATTCTCGGAGCAGTCGGGCAGAATGGGTATTGAGATGCGGCCGAAAGCTACGGTGCTGAAGAATGCCACTGTCCAGTTGGGCATGTTCTGCGAGAGAATGGCTACCTTGTCGCCGGCGCCTATACCGAATTGTGTGAGGCGTTTGGAGATGCTGTCGCACTTTGTCTTGAATTCGGCGTAGGTGTATCCGCCCTCTGCGTCTATCATCTTGGAGAGACGGTTCTTTGGGAAAAATGTGGTGGAGTATTCGTATAGTTTGCCGAGTGTGTCCACATAGTTCTCTCTTATGGATTTTATCCTTTTGTATAAATATTTCATTGTGTGTATATTATATTCTCCTTATGTATTGCAAAGATAGAGCAGTTTGTGCAATTTTTGCGTGTGCTCTCTCTTTTTTTACCAATATTTACAGCTAAATTATATATTTTAGTGTAAAGCTTTTATGATTTGTGGCCCATACTCTCTTTTATGCATTGGTAGGCAAAGAGACATTCGAGGCATCTGTTCTTCTTGCAGTATTGGTTTTTCAGTTGTATGAGTGCCTGTGTGTCGGCAGCACTCTTTGCTATAATTCCTGTTTTTGCCCATGAGCGTATGATGCTGTTCTCCTCGGGCGGGAGGCTATACAGGAAATCCTCGGCGCGGTTGCAGAGAGTGGTGTCGCTGCGGTGTTTGCCATAGGTGTAGAGTATGGGTATGATGGTGTTTATCGTCAGCAGATTGAGATGCTTGTTGCTCAGTGTGGTGGCGCGGTTGTTTATCTCTGTGCCTCCAAACTGGTTGTGTTTGTCCCAATAGCTGCCGGCGGGTGTCTGCAATAGGTTTCTTACGGCTTCAAGGGTGGTGCAGTCGGCTATGTGGGAGAGGCTTATCTTGCCGCTGTGGTACATGGCTGCGAGGCGAGCTATGCGGGTGTGCGGGGTGGTGCCGGTCCATAGGGTGTGGGGTGTCTGCGCAAGACCGAACTTGGCTTTCAGGAATTTGTATTCGTTGCGCAGATTGGTATAATATGGTGTGCCGAGGGCTTCGGTGCGGTAGTATTCGGGGATGCTCTCCTCTTCGAGCAGTCCGGCCTGGCCGAAGAATATTGCTTCGGTTTGCAGCGGATTGTCGCGGTGCTTGCCGAGAGCACTGAGGTTAAGCACTTTTGCCCACTCTTCGAAGGCGTCGCCCTGTATGCCGAATCCGAAGTTGCGTGCGAGCAGGCGGAAGAGTGTCTCTTCCCAGCGCTTCTCGCTCAGATTGTGCAGGCGGGTTATTCGTGCAGCCTTCTCTTCCATGCGTTCGGCAAGCAGGCGCGAGAGGAAGTTGCCCATGTGGAGTGTGCTGCTTTCGGGTAGTGTGTCGCTGCATGGGCGGAATCCATTCTGTATGGATTGGAATATGGCGGTGGTTTCGGCTGTAGGGACTATTTTCAGGGTGGGAATGGGGCACGCCTCTTCTGTAGCGGAGATGTTGAGTATGGCTTTGTCAGCTCCGCTGCCGGTGATACAGAATGTTATATCCCCTCGCTCTTCTTTGCCATCTATCATCAAGTGGGCATCTTCGAATATGTCGGGTTTTTCGTTGCCGTTGTTGAGTATTTCGATGGTGGCGCCTCCGGTCGTTTGCAGTAACCGGTGGGGGAATATCCTGTATTTCCAGATGTAATGGAGTAGTGCTTTCATGCTTCTGTGTCGTTGTCCTCGGTTGTTTCGGCTTCGGCCTTTTTCTTTATGGCCTCTTTTTTCTCTTCAGGGTAGCTGATGCGGGTGTGGTAGATGGCTTTCAGTCGCTCCTTGAAGGTGGATTTTATTGTGTCAATATCCTTGAATGTCAATGGTGTGAGTGAGAATTGACCGTTTTCCAACTGTGCGTCTATGATTTTGTCGACCAATGCGTGTATGTTGCTCTCGGTGTATTCCTTGAGACTGTGCGATGCTGCTTCCACGCTGTCGGCCATCATCAGTATGGCCTGTTCGCGGGTTTGCGGCCTGGGGCCTGCGTAGGTGAAGAGCTTTTCGTCGACCTCTTCATCGGGGTGGGCATTCTTGTATGTGATGTAGAAATAGCCGGTCTTCGAGGTGCCGTGGTGGGTGGTGATAAAATCCTTTATGCTGTCGGGCAGATGGTGAGCATTGGCAATGGAAACTCCGTCTGTTACGTGGCGGAGGATTATTGCCGCGCTCTCTTCAGGGGGAAGGTTGTTGTGGGGACTGATGCCGCCGCTCTGGTTCTCGGTGAAGTAGATGGGGTTCTTCATCTTGCCAATGTCGTGGTAGAGGGCGCCTGTACGTACCTCGATGCTGTTGGCGCCTACGCGTCGGGCTGCTTCTGCGGCGAGGTTACCCACCTGCATAGAGTGCTGGAATGTGCCGGGTGCATCCTGTGATAGCTTGTAGAGCAGTTCGTTGTTGATGTTGGAGAGCTCTATGAATGTTACGGCCGAGGTGAAACCGAAAATCTTTTCGATGGCAAACATCAGCGGGTATGTAGATAGCAACAGGGCTCCGTTGATGAGGAAGTATATATACATGCTCAGGTTGAGCTTGGTGATGTCGTTCTCCGAAATGAGTTCGTATGCAAAGCAGACCATTGCCTGTGAGAGCAGTACGAAGAATACCGTGCGGAAGAGTTGCGAGCGGGCAGTCAGTTCGCGCAGGCTTACTATGGCAGCGAATCCTCCCGCAATCTCTATGAGAATAAATATGTGGGGGGCTTGCAGCATTGTTGAGCAGATGAATATCTGCACTACATGTGTCATGAAGGCAGTGCGTGAGTCGGCAAAGAGACACAGAAGTATCGGTACCATTGCAAATGGTACCATGAAAACGTTGCCGGTGTGTGTGCGCACCATCCATGCTACTGTCAGCGTGAAGAGGGTTATCAGCAGGTAGATAAGTATGAACTTGTTCGACTGTGCGAAGTAGGCGGGACGGTAGATTCTCAGGAAGTAGATGAGACCGAGCAGGGCCATTGTTACGAGCAGTATTTGACCGAGCAATGTGAAGCCTGTCTGACGTTTTTCGTTGTCGCGCTTGTTCCACTCATATTGGTAGGATTGCAGTGTCTTGTAGAGCTTTTCGTCGACAATGTCGCCACGGCTTATTATCTTTTGTCCCTTCTGCACCATTCCGTCGCTGATGGATACCGAAGCTTTCAGCTCTTCGAGGGCAAGCTCTGTCTTTGCCTTGTTGTATATGATGTTGGGTTGTATGTACTCTTCGAGCTTGAGGCTCATGAGTACATCTCTGGGGAGTGTGTCGTTGTAGGTCAGTTGACGGTATACCGATTTTATGGTGTTGAGCTTCTTTGTGTTGACGGTGCGTGCTATGTTGTCGTCGGTTACTATCTTTATGTCTGTGAGACTGTCGCTCTTTATGATTTCGCTGTTGTCTATTGAGATGATACCTTTGGCATAGGCGTTTTTCAGCCTTTGACGGTAGCTGTTGTACTGTTGCGGGGTGATTATCTCGTAGAATCTGCTGTCGTAGTCCTTCTGGAATTGAGCTATAGCATTGGTGCTTATTGTACTGTCGATGTTGAAGTAGGGCTGGAATTCCCTATAAAGGCTGTCCTGCTCGGCCTGTATGCTTTCATCGCTTTTGTAGATGGGGAAGTCGAAGTCCGACATCAGCTGACCGTATGTCCACGGGGTGTTGATGCTGAAGTGATAGTTGAACTTTGTGTCTCTGGGCATAAAGTAGATGATGATGCTTATGCAGGCTATCACCAGCAGTGTTTCGAGTATGGTGCGTTGTTTGAATCTTGGCATTTTGTCTGTTGTTTGGTGGTTGGATATTGCTTGCCTGCATCCTTTGATGGATGCTCGTTGAATGATTTACGATTCGAAAGTACAAAAAAAATGAGAAAAAAAGAAACATGGGCTTTTAAGAAGCTGTTTAAATTTTATTTCGGAATTATTTGAGAGGTATTTAACTTCGTTGAAGTTGCTATCACTCGCTGTGCAATTTGTGAACAAGTTCACATTGCGCTCGTTTAACCGCAACTTTTGGAGTAGATTTTCTTTCGCATTTTGCAGGGAATAGCGGGCTATTTCCAAAAAATAAGAA
>JAFYLO010000153.1 GCA_017557045.1 Bacteroidaceae bacterium
ATCCACCTCCTCTTCAAGAGTAGGAGTGTAAATCGTTAAAAATTCATTTATTAAAGCTATTCTTTGTTGATTGGACTGATAATTTTAGCGACGCTGTGAAAAACATCGAAGTAAACTTCATGTTTCTCGCTCGTTTGTTTGTATCTTTGCATTAACCCGCGAAGATACCCTGCACTCGCTGTGAGAACATTGAAGTAAACTTCATGTTTCTCGCTCGTTTGTTTGTATCTTTGCGGTAACCCGCGAAGATACCCTGCACTCGCTGTGAGAACATCGAAGTAAACTTCATGTTTCTCGCTCGTTTGTTTGTATCTTTGTCATTTCAATAACATTTGATATATGCTGGCAGAGATTATTGCAAAAGAACTACAGCTCACTGTAAGGCAGGTGGGCAACACTATAGAATTGCTTGAGGGGGGCGCAACTGTCCCTTTTATTGCGCGTTATCGAAAGGAAGCAACCGATTCGCTGGACGAGGTTGCCATTGGAAATATAAAGAGCTTACACGAAAAATATACCGAGCTGCAGCGCCGCAAGGAGACTATTCTTGCGACCATAGAGGAGCAGGGTAAACTGACCGAGGAACTTAAGAAGCGTATAAACGATTGCTTCGATGCTGTAGAGCTTGAGGATATTTATCTTCCCTATCGTCCCAAAAGGCGCACGCGTGCCACCATTGCGCGTGAACGTGGTCTTGAACCTCTTGCCGACCTTATAATGTTGCAGCAGAGCGGAAACATCGATGGCAGGGCGGAGTCTTTCCTCACTGACGAGGTCCCCACCGTTGAGGATGCTGTTGCAGGAGCTTGCGACATTATTGCCGAGAGGGTTTCGGAGGATGAGTTTGCCCGCAACACTGTGCGCCACTCATTTGCACGCTACGGAGTGATAACCACTAAGGTGGTAAAAGGCAAGGAGGCTGATGGTATAAAATATGCCGATTATTACGAGGCTTCGGCTCAGGTGGCAAAGGTCTCTTCTCACAGGATACTTGCGATGATGCGCGGCGAGGAGGAGGGTTATCTGCGTTTGGGAATCTCTGTGGAGCCTGAGCCTGTGCTTGAGCGTCTCGAAAGGCATTTTATCAGACGCAATTCTGCTTCACGCGACTATATGCTGCGTGCTGTGGAGGATGGATTCAAACGATTGATTGAGCCTTCGATCGAGAATGAGACTAAGAACCTTGTGAAGCAGCGTGCCGACGATGAGGCAATTGCTGTTTTTGCCGAGAATCTGCGTCAGTTGCTGCTGTCGGCTCCGTTGGGGCAGAAGCGTGTGATGGCGATAGACCCCGGATTCCGCACCGGATGCAAGGTGGTGATTCTCGATTCGCAGGGTAATCTGTGCCACCATACGGTGATATATCCCCACCCGCCGCAGAATGACCGCGCCGATGCTGCCGACAGAATAGAGAGGCTTGTGAGGGATTATGCCATCGAAGCCTTTGCGATTGGAAACGGTACGGCGGGCAGGGAGACTGAGCAGTTTGTGCGCAGGCTGGGGCTTGAACCGCAGATTTTTGTGGTGAACGAGGATGGTGCGTCGGTCTATTCGGCATCGGCTGTGGCACGCGAGGAGTTTCCCGATGAGGATGTTACGGTGCGTGGCGCAGTATCCATTGGCCGCAGATTGATAGACCCTCTGTCGGAACTTGTGAAGATTGAACCTCGCTCGATAGGTGTGGGGCAGTATCAGCATAGTGTCGACCAAACGAAACTGAAGGAGCGTCTCGACACGGTTGTGGAGAGTTGTGTGAATATGGTGGGTGTGAATGTAAACACTGCCACCAAGCAGATTCTTACGCATATTTCGGGATTGGGCCCGGCGCTTGCCGCTAACATTGTCAGCTATCGTGCGGCAAACGGTGATTTCCGTAGCCGCAAGGAGTTGCTGAAGGTGCCGCGTTTGGGTAACAAGGCATTCGAGCAGGCGGCAGGCTTCCTGCGTGTGCTGGGCGGCAGCGAACCGTTGGATGCTACGGCTGTGCACCCCGAATCGTATGGTATTGTGGCGCGTATGGCTGCCGACTGCGGTGTGTCGCTTGCCGACTTTGTGGCGGATGCTAAGGTGAGGGAACGTGTCAATCTGAAGGATTATGTCGGCGGTGCTGTGGGAATGCCTACTCTCACCGATATTATGGATGCGCTCAACAAGCGCGGACTCGACCCGCGTGAGCAGGCTACGGAATTTTCTTTCGATGCTTCGGTGCATGAGATTGAGGATCTTAAGCCGGGAATGGTACTTCCGGGACTTGTGTCTAATATTACTGCCTTCGGCGCCTTTGTGAATATTGGTGTGCATCAGGATGGACTTGTGCATATTTCGCAGTTGACCAACAAATTTATCTCTTCGCCGTCGGATGTTGTGAAATTGGGGCAACAGGTGATGGTGAAGGTTCTTGAGGTCGATCTCAAGCGTCGCCGCATCAGTCTTACTATGAAGAATGTGTAGCAACAGTTATTGGATTTTGGTATTATGAACGACAAACAATCTATTATAAAACTTACAGATGCTGTGGCACGTAATCCTCTTGTGAGGTTGAATGCGTCGGCATCAGTCGATTTTCTTGCTGGTGAGCATATTGCAATCGTTGCTCCCAACGGTGCGGGAAAGAGTCTGCTGGTGGATATGCTCACGGGTAAATTTCTCTTGCGTGAGGGTACGCTGGAGTACGATTTTCGTCCGGCACCCACGAATTATGCCTACAAGAATATAAAGTATATAACTTTTAGGGATACATATGGCAGTTCCGACTTTTACTACTGCTATCAGATGCGCTGGAACCAGACGGAGCAGGATGATGTCCCCGCTGTGGGCGATTTCCTGAACAAGATTCCCGACAGTGCTGTACGCGAGAAACTTTTCCGTATGTTCGAAATTGAGCCTATGCTTGCAAAAAAGGTTGTGCACCTAAGCAGCGGCGAACTTCGCAAGATGGAACTTGTACACAATCTCTCCTCGTCGCCGAGGGTGCTTATCATGGATAATCCGTTTATAGGACTCGATGCTCAGACGCGCACTCAGCTTCGCTGCTTGCTTGAGGAACTTGCACGTAGCGAGTCGTTGCAGGTGGTGCTTGTGCTCTCAATGATGGAGGATGTCCCCGACTTTATCACTCATGTGGTTACGGTCGATGGTTGCAAGGTGGGCAACAAACTCACTCTGGAGCAGTATCGCAGGGAGTATGCTATTGCCGACGAGCGCAGACGCATCGAGGAGGAGTCTGTTTTCGCCGACCTCGACAGACGCATAGCCGACCTTCCTTACAGCAACGACAATTTTGTCTCGGAGGAGATTATCCGTTTCAATAACATCAATATCCGCTACGGCGAGCGTACAATCCTTAAGGACTTGAACTGGACGGTGCGCAGGGGCGATGTGTGGGCATTGCGCGGCGGCAACGGTTCGGGAAAGTCCACTCTGTTGAGCCTTGTCTGCGCCGACAATCCTCAGGCCTATGCGTGCGATATTTCTCTATTCGGACGCAAGCGCGGTACCGGCGAAAGTATTTGGGAAATCAAAAAGCACATTGGTTATGTGAGCCCCGAAATGCACCGTGCTTATTTGAAAGACATGCCGGCGATTGAGATTGTGGCAAGCGGCCTTTTCGATACTATCGGTCTCTATCGCCGTCCGCATCCCGATATGTTAGGCATTTGCGAGTGGTGGATGGATGTTTTTGGCATTGCTTCGCTCAGGGACAAGAGCTTCGTGCAACTGTCGAGCGGCGAGCAACGTCTGTGTCTGTTGGCGCGTGCCTTTGTGAAAGACCCTGAACTGCTTATCCTCGACGAGCCTCTGCATGGACTTGATACATTCAACCGCCGCAGGGTGAAGCGTATAATAGAGGCCTTCTGCCGCAGACGCGACAAGACGCTTATCATGGTTACGCATTACGACAGCGAACTTCCGGCTACCGTGAAGGATACGTTGACTCTGCAACGGAATTAGAAACTGTTTTTCCTGCTTCCTACATAATAAATTGCCCGATTCTCAGTTATAATATATTATGAGATATATTTATCAGATACTGGTGCCGTTGATGACGGCTATGCTACTCTTTTCGTGCAGCACCGACAAGGCTGTTCGAAAGGGCGACCAGTTCTATGCCATATGCGAATACGTTGAGGCGGCCAAGCAATATAAGAAGGCCTATCGTAAGATAAGCACCAAAGAGAAGGCCAAACGTGGAGTGGTGGCATGGAAAATGGCCGAATGTTATCGCAAGACCAATAATGCTGCGCGGGCAATGGGCAGCTACAAGAACGCTATAAGATATAATTACCCCGATTCGCTTGCTCATCGTCATTTGGGTGATGCTCTTTTGATGACCGGCGATTATAAGAACGCAGCAAAGAGCTACGAGGCTTTTCTTGCCATTGCCGGCGAGGACAGGCTTGCCAGCGTGGGGCTTGAGACAGCCAAGCAGTCGCAGGAGTGGAAGAAAAACCCTACGCAATACATAGTAAAAAGGGCTGTTGAACTTAACGGACTGCGCAGCGATTTCTGCCCCATGTATGTCGGCAGCGACACCACGATGATTGTTACAACCTCTACTCGCAAGGAGGCTAACGGTACGGATATCAGCGGTGTTACTGGGCAGAAGTGTGCGGATATGTTCCTCACCAAACGCGACGACAAAGGCAAATGGCAAAAGACCGAACTTATACAGGGGGAGACCAATAGCGGTTACGAGGATGGTGCATGCGCTTTTACACCCGATGGCAAAATGATGTACTTCACCCGCTGTACCACCGATGAACAGTACCCGCGTTTCGCATCAATCTATCGCAGTCCGCGAAAGGACGCTTCGTGGGGAAAGCCCGAACCGGTGAAAATCTCCTCCGACACGCTATCTTCGTATGCCCATCCGGCAGTATCGCCCGATGGCGACTGGCTCTATTTTGCTTCTGATATGGCAGGAGGGCAGGGCGGATTCGACATCTGGCGCTTCTACATCGGAGGCAATGCTGCCAAGAGCGGCATTCTCGAAAATCTCGGTACAGGCATAAACACCGAGGGTAACGAAATGTTTCCCGCTTTCGGCCCTTACGGCGACCTTTACTTCTCTTCGAACGGCTATCTGGGAATGGGAGGATTGGATATTTTCTGCGCCAAGCAGGTGAGCGACAGCATTTATGATATCTCTAACATGAAGGCGCCGGTAAACTCCAACGCCGATGATTTCGGAATAACATTTGCTCCCAACCTCTATCGCGGCTATTTCTCGTCGAACAGAAACGATGCCCGCGGTTGGGATCATATTTATTCATTCTATCTGCCCGAAACGGTACATATGCTCGGCGGATGGCTCTACGAAAAGGATGGCTATGAGCTTCCCGAGGGTGTGATACATATGATTGGTAATGATGGCTCTAAGACTGCATTCGGAGTGATGAACGATGGCTCGTACTCTGTCCGTGTGAATCCCGGTGTGGAGTATGTGTTGCTGGGTACTTGCAAAGGGCACCTTAATGCCATGCGGGAGTTGAAGACTACCGATGCTACAGGCAGGGTGGATTATCAACTCGATTTTGAACTTGCATCAATCACCCGTCCTGTGTTGATAGACAATATATTCTATGAATTTGACAAGGCTACGCTCACTCCTGAGTCGGCAACATCTCTCAATGAACTTGTGCAATTGCTTGAGAATAACCCCAACGTGACCATTGAGCTTGGTGCGCATTGCGACTTCCGCGGAAGGGATGCCTACAACGAGCGTCTTTCGCAGAAGCGTGCCGAATCTGTTGTCAATTATCTTATCGAGCATGGCATCGATGCCGAGCGCCTTGTGGCTAAGGGCTACGGCGAGAGCAAACCCAAGACTGTGCTGAAGAAACTGACCGAGAAGTATCCGTTCCTAAAAGAGAATGATGTGCTTACCGAACAGTTCATAAATGCTCTTGAGAGTGAGGAGCAACAGGAGATTTGTCATCAGCTTAACCGCCGCACCGAGTTCCGCGTGCTTCGCACCACCTATAAGCTGTATGAGTAGAGTGGGGTAGGAACCGGTTGTGGTAATTATCTCTATTCTATTTGAATCTAAATTGTTATATTTGAGCAAATAAAGGAGGTCGGTATGATATTGTTGCATTTCCTGACTTCGTCAATGCGTCACCCAAAATTAGTATTAGATGGTGTTTTTTCAAAAAGTGAACTTATAGCCTGGTGTTTTTCTGTCAAAAAGAGTGTTTTAGTAAAGTATTTGCCGTTTTCCGGCAGTCTTATTCTTATCG
>JAFYLO010000154.1 GCA_017557045.1 Bacteroidaceae bacterium
CTGGCGCTCCATCATCCGCGCCCAGAAGACCATCTCCATCTCGCCCTGCTACTGCCGTTTCGTTGACCACGCCGTCGCTCGCGACGAGGGTCTTCCCGTTGGGGCGAGCAGCACACATTTGCGTTGCAGTGCTGTGAGTGTGCGCACAAGAGCCGACACGAGAGTGGTCTTTCCCGTACCCGCATATCCACACAGCACAAAAACAGCCCTGTCGTCGGGCGATAAAATAAATTCAGACAACTTTTCTATGGAATTTTCCTGCTCAACTGTTGGATGGAACGGAAAATTTGTCTTAATTTGCGTAGCTAAATAGTTATTTATCACTTTTCTTTAATAAAATTTGCACAATCAAACGGCTATTCCGTTTTTTTGTCTTATTTTTGCGCTACGAAAATACATAATAAAATTATAGATACCAATGAAAAAAGTTTTAAATCTGTTACTTGCTGTAACTATTGTGGGTCTCGGTTACATCTGCTACCGCAGCATCATGGGTCCCATCGAGTTTGAAGAGGAGCGTGATTTTCGCGAAAAAGCAATCATTGCACGTCTTATTGACATCCGTACTGCACAGGTGGAGTATCGCAACATCTTGAAAATCGGTTATGCCGACAACCTCGATACTCTTATCGAGTTTGTAAAGACTTCTCAGATGCCTGTAATCCTCAAAGAGGGTGAATTGGACGACAAGCAGCTTGAGCGCGGTCTTACAGAAAAGAAGGCCATGGAGATTATCAACAAGGCCAAGAAGACCAACAACTGGAAAGAGGTAGAGAAGGAGGGTCTTATGGGCTTCCGTCGCGATACATCTTGGATTGCACTTCTCGACACAATCTTCCCCAAAGGTTACGCAATCGATTCATTGGCATACGTACCTTTCGGCAATGGCGCACGTTTCGAGGTTGAGACAAGCGTTGATACAACAAAGGCCGGCGGTCCTCAGTATCTTTTCGAGGCACGTACTCCCTACGAGGTTTACTTGACAGGTGTTAACGACCAGGAGCTTAAGAACCTCATCGCCGACATGAAGAAGATGGATCGTTACTGCGGTCTTAAGGTTGGTGATGTAAATATGCCCAACAACAACGCAGGTAACTGGGAGTAATACCTTTTGCATGAATAAGGATACAACACTCCTTTCGACAACATTATCCATCCGTATAAGTACGGATGGATTTTGTTTTTGCACCTACGATTCACAGCGACCCGAATCGGTGCGCTACAACTATTACGAGTGTGACTCCTCGCTTACGCTTGCCCTGAATTTCGACGAAGCATGGAAGGGCAGCGGCCTTGCCGGGATGCAGTTCAATGCAGTGCAGGTGATTGTGGCTACGACGGAATTTACCACTGTTCCCGGGGAGTATGACCGTAAGGAGGATTACGAACAGCTCTTCGGCTCTTGCTTCGACATACGTGACAGGCGACTGAAAGTGCTTGCCAACAAGATGAGTGCGCAGGATATGGCAGTGCTCTTTGCGGTCGATGAGGAACTTTATCGCCGCGTGTGCGAGATTGGCAATGTCAGCTTCTACTCCACAGCGAGTATCCTGCTTGGTTTCCTTGCACGCTATCCGCGCAGCGAGGAGCGTTATATGCTTGCCTGCTATCATGGTACAAATTCCTACCTTATAGCAATGGAGGGCGAACGCCCGGTGCTTATGAACAGCTTCGGAGCAGAAAATATCGACGACCAGCTGTTCTATCTGTTGAGCATACTCTCGGAGCTGGGCCAGTCGCAGGAGACGGATGCGCTTCTGCTGTGTGGCGACCGCTCGGCCGATGCCGTGCATATGGCAGTGTCGCGCTTCGTGCGCAATGTGGAACGTGTCAACCCTCGAGAACTGTTCCGTTCCAACCTTCTGAATAAAATAGAAAATATACCATTTGACCTTCAAGCTCTTATATTATGCGAATAGTCAGCGGAAAATATAAAGGACGCCATTTCGATATTCCCAAGAATTTCAAGGCGCGCCCGACAACAGATTTTGCGAAGGAGAATCTCTTCAATGTGTTGAACAATATCATCGACTTTGAGGATTGCAGTGTGCTCGACCTCTTTTCGGGTACTGCAGGCATAAGCCTTGAATTTCTGTCGCGCGGATGCTCTCCCGTAATTTCGGTGGAGTTGGACTCTATGCATTATTCCCATCAAAGAAAACTTCATGCCAAGTTGGGCGATGCGGGGTGGATACCTTTGCGCGATGATGTCTTCCGCTTTCTGCGTAAGGACTCGCGCAAATACGATATTATATTTGCCGATCCTCCTTATATGTTGAAGGAACTTGCATCAATCCCCGAAATAGTATTCGAGCGTGCTATGCTCAAGGAGGATGGTATCTTTATCTTTGAACATGGCAAGGATTATGACTTCAGCGGACATCCCAATTTTATGCGTCATATTGTCTATGGCAGTGTGAACTTTACCATATTCACAGCAGCGCCTGCGAAAAACGAAGAGTAGTAGTCGTTTGATGGTTATTGCATAGCTGTCTCTTAATTCATGGAGTGGGGCGGCATCTTTATTGCTATATCCTAAAGCTTGTTCTTTTGCCGGTTGCGTGTATCTTTCCAAAGGAAGAAGCCGGCCAGCAGGGTGCCTGAGATGCTGTGATAGGCACATGAGATGGCACAGGGGATGACGGCAAGGGCAGCCATAGGGTTTGCTGCTATCATGGCGGGAGA
>JAFYLO010000155.1 GCA_017557045.1 Bacteroidaceae bacterium
AGGTCGGGCGCAAAGGCGAGTGCAGCCTCATATTCGGCCTGCTTGTTGTAGGGGCGGTGTCCGTTACGCAACAGGGTGGCACCCGATTTTCCGAAATTCCTGACATCGTATTTTTCGCCGAGCAGTTTGCCCAACTGTACGGGGTAGGAACTTTCGGCAGGGGCGCTGTGGCCGTATCCGTATGTTACACTGTTGCCTATGCAGGCTATTTTAATCTTTCCTTCTGCATATGCGGCAAGGCTCATAAGCAGGATGGCAAGCGTGAGTATGGTACTTTTTTTCATTTTTGGTTATGTATCTGTTGTCGCATCCAAAAATAGTGAAAAAAAAGTAATTTTTTGCTATTGTAGTGGAATTTTTGCACTCGTAGGTGGAATCTGTGATATAATATTCGCTTATATTGTCCTGCCGGCAGATGAGAGGGCGAAGATGCTCAAACGGGCATCGGGTGTGGCGGCGAGTATGCTCTTGCCGCAGCTCGAAAGGGTGGCTCCGGTGGTAACAACATCATCGACCAACAGTATGTGCTTACCCTTGAGGGATTCGGGTGAGGTTACGCTGAAGACCGATTCTACATTCTTCCAACGTGCTTCGCGCTGTTTGTGTGTCTGTGTCTCGTTGGCTATGTGTCTGATTACCGAGCTTGTGTCAATGGGGATTCCTGTAACATCGGATAGTCCGCGGGCTATGTAGTCGCATTGGTTGTATCCGCGCAGACGTCTCTTTTTCTTTGATAGTGGAACGGGGATTATTACGTCTATCCCCTTGAAAAATCCGCGTTTGACAAGCTCCGTTGCGGCTGTTGCTGCCATGCGTGTGGCAATTTCGGGGCGGTCGTTGTACTTGATGTTGTATATGACGTTGTTGTAGGGCGAACCTTTTGTGTGATGCATGTATGCTGCCGCACGCTCTATCTCCAATATTCCGTAGAATAGTTTTTCTGTTTCGTTGCAGGGGGTGTATTCATCCATGTGCGGAAGTTCGAGTAGGCAGTTTACGCAGATGTCCTTCTCGCCTGGGGATAGTGCCTTGCCACATACCGCGCAACTGCGTGGAAATATTATGTTTATAAGGTCAGAAATCCATTTCATCGGGGTTGAATTTGAGAAGTTTCATCACAAGTCCGGGCTCAAATCCTCGTCCGGCGGCGAAACGCAACAGTTTCTGCGAGGCTGTGTAGCTGTCCGGGGCTTTTATCTCCTTGCGCTTGCTGTTTAGCAGTGCAAGCAGTATCTCGCTGTACTCCTTTTCGTCTATCTGCTCCAATGCCTCTTTTATTGATGCCTGTGGCAAGCGTTTCTCGCGCAGTGCGGCTGCAATTTTTATACGTCCCCAACGGTTGAAACGCAGTTTGTCGTTTACGAATGCACGGCAGAATCGTTCGTCATCGATGAACTTTTCATCTGTGAGTGTTGCTGTTATGCACTCTCTCTGGCTGCTTGTCATGCCCCATGCCGTCAGTTTGGCAACCACTTCGCTCGTGCATCTTTCGCACTGTGTGCAATAAGCGGCTGCCTTGTTGAGTGCCTCCTGTTCGCTCAGCTGCTTCATGTGGCTACTTTTTGGGGAATCCTGTCAATATTGACAATATTACAGCCGCACCTATCAGGAAGGGGTAGTAGAGGTGTGGAATAATCTCCACCGGACTGACCGATGCAAGTCCCGATGCCATCAGCAACTGCGCACCGTATGGTATTATGCCCTGAACGAAGCACGAAGAGGTGTCGAGGATGGATGCACTGCGTCGCGGTGATATTGAGTATTTTTGAGAGAGGTCGCGTGCGATGGAACCGGTTGTAAGTATGGCGATTGTGTTGTTGGCTGTGCAGAGATTGGTCAGGGCTGTGGTGAGTGATATTACAGCTTCTGCGCCGCGTTTCGAACCTATTTTGGATGTGAGCACACGGATTAGATAGTCGAATCCTCCGAGGTCTTTTATTATGTTCATCAATCCTCCGGCAAGCAGTGTTACCAATATAAGTTCACACATGGAGCCGAGTCCGCTGCCTGCTGCTGTGAACATTCCCAAAATGTCGATGGAACCGCCTATAAGCCCTATGGCATTTGTGGCGATGATGCCTATAAAGAGCACGGTAAGTACATTGATGCCTGCAAGTGCAAGTATAATGACCAACAGATAGGGTACTATCTTGTACCACTCGACGCTCTCCTGTGGCGCAATATATCCGCCTGCCTGATTGCCGAAGATGTATATGCAGATGGTGATGATTGCAGCGGGGAGTACAATCAGAATATTGGTCTTGAACTTGTCGCTCATCCTGCAACCCTGACTTTGTGTGGCTGCTATGGTGGTGTCCGAAATGAACGAGAGATTGTCGCCGAAGAATGCTCCTCCTACCACTATTGCAGTAAGCCATGCTATGGGACAGCCTATGTGTTCGGCGGTGGCTGTTACTACGGGGGTGAGTGCTACGATTGTTCCAACGGATGTTCCTATGGCCATGGATATGAAGCATGATGCAATGAATATTCCCATAGGCAACAGTTCGCCGGGGATGCATTTAAGCGTAAGCATAACTGTTGCATCTACTGCCCCCATGCTCTTTGCCGAACTTGCAAAGATGCCTGCCATGCAGAAAATCCATATCATGTACATGATGTCGGGGTTGGCTGCGCCCTGCGAGAGAAGGTTTATTTTATGGAGCGTGCTCTTGCCTCTGAGCAGCAGTGTGCCATATATGATTGCAACCACAAACGATACAGTTATAGGGATGCGGTAGAAGTCGCCGGCGATAAGTGCGCCGCCAAGATAGGTGGCTAACAGCACTATTATGGGCGAAAGTGCTAATATTCCGTTGTTTTTCATAGGTAGTTTTTCTGTTGTAGTTGTTGTTTGCCTAAAGGAAAGGTGTGAGTATGTTTGCCGCCCATCCTACAAAGCGTTTCCACGGGGATCTTTTTTTCCATACCTTGCGGGTGAGTCTGTAGCTCTCTTGCTTGTCGGCATTGTAGAGACTGTATAGTCTGTCGGTGGCGTCCTTGTCGAAGATGAAGAGGTTGTCCTCGTAGTCGTAGAAGAGGCTGCGGCTGTTGAGGTTAGTGGAGCCTACCGTGCAGAACTTGCCGTCGACGCTCATTATTTTCGAATGGTTGAAGCCACCGGTGTAGAAGTAAACATCCGCTCCGGCTTTTGCGAGCTTGTAGCCTACGTAGTGCGACACTTCGGGTGTCAGGGGAATATCCGATTTTTCGGAGAGGAGAATTTCTACTTTAACACCCTCTTTTGCTGCCCTCTTAAGTGCTTTGCGTATGATGGGGGTGGGTACAAAGTAGGGGTTTACTATCTGTATGCTGTCCTTGGCTGCGTTGATGGCATTTGCATATATGCGGCGCATCTGTTTGGGGTTTTTCCCCGGCCAACGGTCGACTACTGCGATGTCTGTCTCTCCTGTCCCTTTATTTATAGGGGCAAAGTATGCAGCTCCGCCAATATTCTGCCCGGTCTCCCTGTTCCACATAGCAAGGAATATTTTTTGCAGTTCGGCTACACTCTCGCCTGTTACGCGGGCGTGCATGTCCCGCCATTTGCCTATGCCTTCGAGTCCGTCTACATAGTAATCGGCAACATTTATTCCTCCAGTGTATGCGATTTGACCATCTATGACAACTATTTTCCTGTGGTCGCGCGAAAAGGCATAATCTATCCAAGGGAAAGACATCGGGTCGAATTTTACAATCTCAATGCCCTTTGCCTTAATCTCCTCGATGTGGTGTTTCTTCAGCGGACGGTTGTTGGACATATTACCGAATGCGTCGAAGAGTGCGCGTACTTCCACACCCTCGGCTGCCTTTTCGGCGAGCAGGGAGATGAGTATGGCGTTAAGCGAATCGTTCCTGAAGTTGAAATATTCAAGGTGCACATGGTGCTTTGCTGCGCGTATGTCTTCGAACAGACGTGGAAATTTCTCCTGTCCGCCGTTAAGGAATTCTATGTTGTTGCGGTCGGTTACGGCAATGCCCTCTGTGCGCAGATAGGATACAAGTGCCGAGTCGGAGCGAGCGTAGTCTCCGCGCTTGATGGGGACGAAACTGCTGCAGCTTGTAGCGAGTATGAGTGTCAATAGCAGTAATATTCTGTTTGGCATTATATGTCTCTTGTTTACTATATGTGTGTTTGTAACGAAAATTTTGCGCAAAGTTACAAAAAACGCGCGAATAATACTAAGTTCGGCTTCTTATATGTGAAACATATATACATTATACATCGTCTACCCGTAAGGTATGGTAGCATGATAAATAAACAAAAGCAGGAGATAAACGACAAGTTTATCTCCTACCTGTTTGTATGTGCTTTTTGGTATTATTCCCAGTCGAGGATAACCTTACCGCACTGACCTGACTCCATTACATCGAAACCTTTCTGGAAGTCGGCGATGGGGAAGTGGTGAGTGATTACGGGTGTGAGGTCGAGGCCTGAGATGAGCATCTGCTCCATCTTGTACCATGTCTCCCACATTTCGCGTCCGTAGATACCCTTGATGGTGAGAGCCTTGAAGATAATCTCGCTCCAGTCAACTGTTGTTGTGGGGGGAAGAATACCGAGCTGGGCAATCTTGGAACCGTTGTACATTTTTGCAACCATTTCGCGGAAAGCTACGGGGGCACCCGACATTTCCAAACCAACGTCGAAACCGCGGATACCGAGTTTATCCATAGCGGCCTGGACAGTCTCGCCTTTCGATGCGTTTACAGTGCATGTGGCACCCATCTTCTTGGCAATGTCAAGACGGTAGTCGCTGAGGTCTGTTACAACGATATTCTTTGCACCTGCAAATTTGGCGATGGCTGTAGCCATAGTACCAATAAGGCCTGCGCCTGTGATAAGCACGTCCTCGCCAAGAAGAGGGAATGAGAGTGCTGTGTGTGTGGCGTTTCCGAAGGGATCCATGATGGCTGCCATGTCATCGGATATGCGGCTGTCCAACTTTACTACATTCGATTCGGGGATGCAGAGGTATTCGGCAAATGCTCCGTCGCGATTGACACCTACACCTATACTGTTCTCGCAGATGTGCTGCAGGCCGCGACGACAGTTGCGGCAGTGTCCGCATGCAATGTGTCCTTCGCCTGTTACGCGGTCGCCTACCTTGACGTTGCGTACACCGGGACCGACTTCTGTTACTACGCCTACGTATTCGTGACCGATGGTCATGGGTGTCTTGATGGTCTTCTGACTCCATTCGTCCCATTTGTAGATGTGCAGGTCGGTACCGCAGATGGCGGTCTTCTTTATCTTGATAAGCACATCGTTAACGCCTACTTCGGGCATGGGGACCTCTTCCATCCATATACCCTTCTGTGGTTCTTTCTTAACTAACGCTTTCATTTTGTGGATTATATTTGTTTTTGAATGTTTTTTACATTACTTCCTGCAAAGATACGCAGGTTTTTAGTTTGAGCGGTTCGTTTTTTCTCTTTTTTTCTGTTGTGAAATGTTAAAATGCGATTATTGGAATTTATGTTCTATTTTTGATGCTTTTTTTTGGCATTTGTGAATGAAAAAAGTAATTTTGCGGTTTGTAAGGAAAATGGAAAGTAATACATTCAAATTGTAACCCATTTAAATATATATAAAATGTACGGTAAATTTCAACAGTATTTAAAAGACGAATTGGCAGCCATAGAGGAGGCCGGTCTTTACAAAAAAGAACGTAATATCGCGTCGCAGCAGTCGGCCGAAATTACTCTTGAGGATGGTTCGAAGGCTCTTAACTTCTGTGCCAACAACTATCTTGGCCTTTCAAATTCACCCCGTTTGATAAAGGCGGCACAGGATGCTATGGCAAGCCGTGGTTTCGGTATGTCATCAGTACGCTTCATCTGCGGTACTCAGGACTTGCACAAGCAGTTGGAGAAGGCAATTTCGGATTTCTTCCACACTGAGGATACAATACTTTATGCAGCTTGTTTTGATGCCAATGGCGGTGTATTCGAGCCTCTGCTCACAGCTGAGGACGCAATTATCTCCGATGCCCTGAACCATGCTTCAATCATTGACGGTGTGCGTCTTTGCAAGGCTCAGCGCTACAGATATGCAAATGCTGATATGGCCGACCTTGAGCGTTGCTTGCAGGAGGCTCAGGCTCAGCGTTTCCGCATAATCGTTACAGACGGTGTATTCTCAATGGACGGTAATGTGGCTCCTATGGATAAAATCTGTGAACTTGCCGAAAAGTACGAGGCACTTGTGATGGTTGACGAGAGCCACTCGGCAGGTGTTGTCGGAAAGACAGGTCGCGGTGTTGCCGAGCAGTTCGACTGCTACGGTAAGATTGATATCTTCACCGGTACACTCGGAAAGGCTTTCGGTGGTGCTGTAGGTGGATTTACAACCGGCCGCAAGGAGATTATCGACATGTTGCGTCAGCGCTCACGTCCCTACCTCTTCTCTAACTCTATACCCCCTTCAGTGGTAGGTGCATCCATCGAGGTGTTCAAGATGTTGGCCGAGAGCAACGAACTCCACGACAAACAGCAGAGCAATGTTACATACTTCCGCGAGAAGATGTTGGCAGCCGGCTTCGATATCAAGCCTACACAGTCGGCTATCTGTGCTGTGATGCTCTACGATGCTAAGCTCTCTCAGGTGTTTGCTGCCAAAATGGCTGAGGAGGGTATCTATGTAACCGGATTCTACTATCCCGTAGTTCCCAAGGGTCAGGCGCGTATACGCGTACAGCTCTCTGCTGCTCACGAGCAGGAACATCTTGACAAGGCTATTGCAGCCTTCATCAAGGTGGGTAAGGAGCTTGGTGTAATCAAGTAATTTTCTTCATTGACAATATAATTGGATGAGGCTGTGCCAAAAATTTTGGCACAGCCTCATAATTTATAGAACCACCCTTTAAAAACGACAATATGGTTGATAAGGTTAAAGATTATGGGAAGACCAAACAGGCTTGTTATCTTGGATTCGTAACACAGGCGATAGTAGCGAATTTCGCTCCGTTGCTTTTTATGGCTTTTCATCGTGAGTATGGGATTTCGATAGCAAGTTTGGCGCTGATTCCGGCGGTTTTTTATATTGTTCAGCTGGTTACGGATCTGCTGTGTGCCAAATTTAAAAACATCAATTACAGGAAGGGTATAATAGCTTCGGAAATAACATCGGCTCTGGGGCTTGTCGGGTTGGTCTTTTTGCCGGAGCTCTTCTCGGAACCGCTTTGGGGTATTCTTGTATGTGTGTGCGTGTATGCGGTCGGAAGCGGACTTATTGAGGTTTTGTGCAGCCCCATCATAGAGGCTTGTCCTTTCCCGAATAAAGAGGGAATGATGAGTCTGCTGCATTCATTCTATTGTTGGGGAGCAGTCGGGGTGATTGTAGGTTCAACGTTGTTCTTTTCCTTGTTCGGATTGGAGAATTGGCGGTTTTTGGCATGCCTGTGGGCTATAGTTCCGCTCTATAATATCGTGAATTTTGCAACCTGCCCCATCGAACCGATAGTTCAGGATTCCGAGGGTATGAGCATGAGTGAACTGCTCAGAAGCAGAACGTTTTGGGTGTTTCTTATCTTGATGGTGGCTGCCGGAGCATCGGAGAGTACTATGGCGCAGTGGACATCGGCTTTTGCTGAGGCTTCGTTGGGTGTGAGCAAGGCGGTGGGAGACTTGGCAGGCCCTTGTGGCTTTGCTTTCTGCATGGGGCTTGGGCGACTATGGTACGGAAAGAAGGGGTTGAAGTTGGATCTTTCAGCCTATATGGCAGGAGCGGGGGTGTTGTGTTTTGTTGCATATTTGACCGCGGCTTTGTCTCCTCTCCCCTTCATTGCCCTTGCGGGTTGTATGATTAGCGGATTGGCTGTTGGCATCATGTGGCCCGGCTCTATCAGTCTTACCTCGGCGAGGATGCCGCAAGGAGGTACCGCGCTTTTTGCATTGCTCGCTCTTGCGGGGGATGCAGGTGGAACATTAGGTCCTTCTCTTGTGGGGCTTTGCACAAAATCGGGAAATGATGACATTCAGAGTGGCATTCTTGCTGCATCTCTCTTTCCGATTATTCTGGTTGTGTCTCTTCTTTGTATTAGAAGTAAGAAACGTTTTTCCAATAAAAGTTAAACAGTTTATTAATTATGTGAAATAATATTAGCAATTACGGAAAAAATTCCGTAATTTTGCGCCGGAAAATGTATTAACGTAACCCAAATTATATGTACAAAGTCGTAAAAATTTCTAAGGGATTGAATATCAATCTTGCAGGTGCGCCTGTTAAGGAAATGACTGCGGTTAAGGAGGCGAAGCTTTATGCTCTGCAACCTGCCGACTTCAATGGCGTTACACCCAAAGTGGTGGTTAAGCCCGAAGATACAGTCAAGGCCGGCGACGCTCTGTTCGTTGATAAGAATTGCCCTGAGCTGCGATTCGTTTCGCCTGTGAGCGGAAAGGTCGTAGCTGTAAACCGTGGTGAAAGAAGACGCCTTCTCAGCGTCATAGTAGAAGCCGATGGTCAGAATGCAGCAGTGGAGTACAAAGCAAAGGATGTGCCCTCTCTCTCGGCAGAGGAGATTAAGGCAGACCTCTTGCAGTCAGGTCTCTTTGCCTTCATCAGACAAAGACCTTACGATGTGATTGCATCGCCCAAAGATGCTCCCAAAGCTATCTTTGTGTCAGCATTCGATTCAAAGCCTTTGGCGGTAGATTTCGAAGTTGCCCTTGCAGGTAACGAAGCAGAATTCCAGACAGGTCTCGATGCTCTGTCAAGAATAGCTCCCGTATACCTCGGCATCAACAGCAACCAGACATCAGCCGCTCTCACCACTCCCAAGAATGTAACAGTAACCTGCTTCGACGGTCCTCACCCCGCAGGCAACGTAGGTGTTCAGATCAACCATATCTCACCTGTAAACAAGGGCGAGATTGTGTGGACAGTTGCAGCTGAGGATGTAATCTTCATCGGTCGCCTCTTCAACAGAGGAAAGGTGGACTTCACAAGAACAATTGCACTCGCAGGTAGCGAAGTGAAGAATCCTTCTTATAGCAAGGTAGTGCTCGGTGCACAGATCTCTTCAATCACTGAAGGTCGCCTTGAGCAGAAGAACCCCTTGCGCATCATCGATGGCAACGTTCTCACAGGTACAAAGAGCAGCGAAGAGGGCTTCCTCGGTGCATTCTCTACAGAGATTACCGTAATCCCCGAAATTCTTGACGATGCAGAATTGCTCGGATGGATTGCTCCCCGTACTTCAATGTTCAGTACAAGCCGCAGCTACTTCAGCTGGCTTTCACCCAAGCGCAAGTACACTATGGACGCGCGCATCAAAGGTGGCGAGCGCCACATGATCATGAGCGGCGAGTACGACAAGGTGTTCCCCATGGATATTTACGCAGGCTACCTTGTGAAGGCAATCATCGCAGGCGACATCGACCGCATGGAGGCACTCGGTATCTACGAGGTTGCTCCCGAGGATTTCGCACTTGCCGAGTTTGTCGATTCATCGAAGCTCGAACTCCAGCGCATCGTGCGTCAGGGACTCGATATGTTGCGTAAAGAGATGGCATAATAATTAAGAATAAGTAAACATTAAATAATGAAAGCGTTAAGAAAATATATCGATAAGATTAAGCCCAACTTCGAGGAGGGGGGCAAGCTGCACGCTTTCCGTTCTGTGTTTGATGGTTTCGAGACATTCCTTTTTGTTCCGAACGAGACAAGCAAGACGGGTGTGCACATCCACGATGCTATCGACAGCAAACGTATCATGTCTTTCGTTGTAATCGCGCTCATACCGGCACTTCTGTTCGGTATGTTCAACGTTGGTTACCAGAACTTCATGGCTTCGGGCACCGAGGGTACATATTTGGATATGTTCATATACGGTTTTTTGGCTGTGTTGCCTAAAATCGTTGTATCGTATGGAGTAGGTCTGGGTATAGAATTTGTCGTTGCCCAGTGGAAGAAAGAGGAGATTCAGGAGGGATTCCTTGTTTCGGGTATGCTCATTCCCATGATTGTTCCCGTGAACACTCCCCTTTGGATACTTGCAATCGCCGTTGCATTCAGCGTAATCTTCGCTAAGGAGATTTTCGGCGGTACAGGTATGAATATCTTCAACCCCGCGCTCATCACACGCGCGTTCCTCTTCTTTGCTTATCCCACAGCAATGACAGGTGATGATACAGTATGGGTGGCTCAGAACTCAATTCTCGGCTTCGGCGGTCAGGTTCCCGACACATTCACAGCTGCAACTCCCCTTGGTGAGGCTGCTGCCGGTCTTCCTGTTACAACCGACCTCGCAAATGCCATAATCGGTCTTATCCCCGGTTCTATCGGTGAGACAAGCGTTATTGCCATTGCTCTCGGTGCTATCCTGCTCCTTTGGACAGGCGTTGCAAGTTGGAAAATCATGCTCTCAGTGTTTGTAGGTGGTGCCCTCACAGGCCTTCTCTTCAATTCACTCGGCTTGACTGAGATTACTTGGGTAGAGCAGTTGGTATATGGTGGATTCTGCTTCGGTGCAGTCTTCATGGCTACTGACCCCGTAACAGCAGCACGTACAGAGGGCGGTAAATTTATTTACGGTTTCCTCATCGGTGTGGTTGCTGTAATGGTTCGCGTGCTCAACCCCGGTTATCCCGAGGGTATGATGCTTGCCATCCTGCTCATGAACATGTTTGCTACCACCATCGACTACTGCTTCGTACAGAGCAACATCAACAAACGTGCTAAACGTGCATTGAATAAATAACCATTAAAAACGAAAAAGAATATGAATACCAATAGTAATACTTATACTATCATATATGCTTCGGTAATGGTTATTATCGTTGCATTCTTGTTGGCCTTCGTTTCGTCGTCGTTGAAACCTATTCAGGACGCTAACGTGGCCATCGATAAAAAAAGCCAGATTCTTGCGTCGCTCAACATCCGCGGCTTGGAGAAGAGCGAGATTGAATCTAAATACGATGCTGTCATCGTAGGCGACCAGATTATCAAGGCCGACGGTGCTGTTGTAAACGACGGTGCTGCTAAGGACGAGGCTGCTTTCGTACTCGACAGCAAGGAGATTACTGACGAGAATATGCCCCTTTACGTAGCTAACGTAGATGGTGCTACAAAGTATGTGATTCCCGTTACCGGACGCGGTCTTTGGGG
>JAFYLO010000156.1 GCA_017557045.1 Bacteroidaceae bacterium
ATTTCGGTCGCTTTTTGTTTTATTTCGGCATCTTCTTCATTTTTACTCAGTTGCAACACAAAGGTTGCGCCATCGTAAAAACAAACAATATACTCGAAATAAATTCAAAAATCGCCTCGAACTAATTTATAGAACCACCCTATAATTATTTGATAGCAACCCATTAATCAAAGGATGGGACTTCTACTTTTATCAACAATGATGCGTAAGTAAAAGAAAAAATGCATGTAATAACATCAAGTAGTTGAAATATAAAACCTTACAACTTTTACTAACAAGAAAAGTAAAAGTTTATCTAGTTATTTATGCAAGTTAGTATGAAGTGATTAAGCAAGCTATTCTCGTCATATTTTGATGCGAATAGCTTGCTTTTTCGCATCATTGCACTATCTTTGCATTAAAATCTATGGATTATGAGACCTTTGTATATATGGCAGCAGCCCACTTGGGCAAAGTTTACTTGGGATAATGAGAAGTTGATAACCCTTCTCTCTAAGGTACGCAACCTCGAAGGTCGTGTACTTGGATTGATGAGTGGTCTTGGCTTTAGCGTTCAGAATACCACCTCGCTTGATGTGATGGTGGAGGATGTGTTGCGTTCATCTGAGATTGAAGGAGAATTGCTTAATGCTGACCGTGTACGTTCTTCTATTGCTCGTCATCTTGGAATAGAGACAGAAGGTCTGCCAGAGCCAGACCACTATACTGAAGGCGTGGTTCAAGTTATGCTCGATGCAGTAAGGAATAGCAATGAACCTCTGACGCATGATAGATTATTCAACTGGCATGCAGCTCTTTTCCCAACAGGTCGTAGCGGTATGTATCCTATAACTGTTGCTGCATATCGTGTGGGTGCAGAGCCTATGCAGGTCGTTTCTGGAGCAATGGGTAGGGAGAAAGTGCATTATGAGGCTCCAGCCTCGGAAGATGTACCCGCTATGATGGATGAGTTTTTAGCATGGATAAATGACCAGCAGGATATAGACCCAATCTTGAAGGCTGCTATTGCTCATCTTTGGTTTGTAGCCATCCACCCCTTTGATGATGGTAATGGTCGTTTGACTAGAACTATTACTGATATGCTTTTAGCGAAGGCCGATGGCATGCCTCATCGTTTTTATAGTATGTCGGCAGAAATATTACGTGAACGCAAGGGTTATTATGCAGCTTTAGAGAAGACTACAACGGGTAGTATGGATATAACTCTTTGGCTTGAGTGGTTCTTACAGACACTTTTTAGTGCTATACTCCGCTCTGAAACGACAGTACAGAGAGTCGTTAAGAAATCACTGTTTTGGCAACAGTACAGAGAGGTGGCTATGAACGAGAGACAAGTGAAGGTAATAAATATGCTTTGGGATGGCTTTGAAGGAAAACTTACAACTTCTAAATGGTCGAAGATAACCAAAACATCACAAGCAACTGCATTGCGTGACATCTCAGACCTTGTATGTAAGGGCATATTGGTTGCAGCAGACGAAGGTGGTAGAAGTACTAACTACCTACTTAAAGAGGATTGTTAGTCATATAATTATTGAGAGACCGAGCCAAAATTACTTTTGACCCGGCCTCATTACTCATGCAAAAAATCAGAGAAATCCTAATTACTGATAGAATTTCTCTGAAAATGGATTTTTAAGGGACGACTAATTACATGTAGATTGAACTTAAAGCATTAGTTATCCCCATTGTTGCTATGGTAACTTCTGTTGCAAGGATAATTGATATTTGAATGAACGTTTAATTATAGTCCGGTAAATGATTCTGTTGGCGAGATTGTTGGCGAGACACCGATTAATGATAATACCTTAAATTTGCCACTCATTGTAAGAAGAGAAAATTCAAAGCAGCCGAATTGTATGCTGGCGTATGAGACCGCTAAACGCAACGTAGGAGACAAACACATAAATCAGTGCTTATCTCCCACCTTATTAATATTCGCCGACGTTTACTCCGCAAATTCAACGCCTTTCAGCACATCCCATCTTCCGCGTGTGAAGTCGGGAATCTCTACGGGGGCGCCTCCGGCGAGTGCCGACTGCTCGGTAAGCTCCACCAGTGATGACCATTCGGCAGCGTCGTAGACATCCATGTCGAGCGGCAGTCCGTTGCGCAGGCAGTATATCAGACGCTCGTCCATGGCAAAGTCTATCCATCGTTTGCCGCACAGCTCTTTGCCGCGTTTGGCATATTTCTCTACAAAGGGGTGGCGGTGTCTGCCAATGATGGAGTCGCATTGCTCGCCAATGAAAATGTTGTCGCTGTCGGGGGCAAAGGACATGCTGTGTACGGGGTATTTCTGCACATAGCCTTTTGTACCGCTTATCATATATGAGCGGCTGTAGGGGCGGGGCAGTGTCATGCAGCACTGTATGAGTATGGTCTTGTTCTTCTCGGTGGTGATGAGTGCCGAATTCATTGTGCCGCTGAATTCCACTCCGCTGACGCTGTTCGAGGAGACACTGTGGCTCGACAGTGATACGAGGCTCTTCATTCTGTCGCCGCGGTGTATGCCCATTGCAAGGGCTATCGGGCCGAGTCCGTGTGTGGGGTAGGGGTTGCCTACGTGGCGGTTCATGTATTCAACCTGCCAGTTTGTCCACAGACGGCCGCCGCTGTCGTTGGTGGATATGCGTTTTCTCAGGTCGTGTATGTATGAGCCTTCGGCATGTACTATTTCGCCGAGCACTCCCTCCTTTATCATGTTGAGCGTGGCAAGTTCGAAGTCGTCGTAGCAACAGTTTTCGAGCATGATGCAGTGGCGGCGGTATTTTTCGGCCGCATCGACCAGTCGCCAGCAGTCGGAGATGCTCATGGCTGCCGGCACTTCCACTGCAACGTGCTTGCCGCACTCCATGGCGTAGAATGCAATCTCTGCGTGGCTCATCCAGTCGGTGCAGATGTAGACGAGGTCTATCTCTTCTGATTCGCACAGCGAGCGCCATCCGTATCCGCCGGAAAATGCTGCGGGTGTCTTGCCACCGTAGCGGTGGACAATGTCGTTGGCAACATCTATGTTCTCCTGCACAAAGTCGCACAGTGCAGTTACTCTGGCTCCTTCGATGTTCATCATGCGTTCAAGGGCGCGTTTTGCTCTCACTCCGAGTCCTATGTAGCCTATGCGTACTTCGTCAAGCGGTTCGCATGCGAAGCGCAGGACGCTCTCTTGTTCTTTTGATTTTATATTGGGTATCATGGTTACTTTGTTATAATATTACTCCGAGCGAGAAGCTCAGTGCATTTATGTTTCTGTCGAATCTGTATCGTTTTCCGCTTTCGGGGACGAAAATGTATTGCGATACATTGCTTATGCCTGTCTCGTAGACAAAGTCGAAGCAGAGGTTGGCTATGTTTACTTCGAGTCCCAATACCCAACTGTATGTCAGTGGGTCGAGATATTCTTTTGCTTCGCCGAAATCGAAGTTGTCAAATTCCTGCTTGCTGAGCGAGGTGAAGAGGAATCTTGCCTTCGGACCGGTGAATACTCCCATCTTGTAGGGCGCCGAATTTACAAAGTTGTATCCTATGAGCAAGGGTACCTGTATCGAGTAGTTTGTCTGTCTGTATCGTGGCGGGGTTGTGAGTGTGGCGCCGGGCAGTTCGTTTTCGGGTTCGAAGCTGAAGTTGTGCTTCTCGGTGCTCAGTATGGCTTCGGTCTGCACGAACATCCTGTTCTTGTTTACTCTGAAGAAGGTGCTCAGGGCATATCCCACGCGTGTGTTCTGACTGGTGTTGTTGTAGTCGTATCCTTCGATGTTGAACCTGGTGTTGTGGTATGTGTTTGCCTGAACGCCGATTCTCAGTCCGCCGTTGAATTTCAGTTTTTGCTCTTCTTGCGAGTGAAGCGGCAATATGCCAAGCAGTATGGCGGTTATTGCAAGTAACAAACCTCTCTTCATGGTTGTTTTTTCTTTACGCTCCAACCGAATTTGCCTATCATCTCTCCTGTGTGGAAGTATTTGCCATGCACATACACAAGCGGGTCGGCTGCTGCAAGGTTCCACTCGCCTGTTTCGGGGTTGAGGTAGCGGTCGTCGGCTTGTACGTTGACTACTTCGGCAAGGAACATGTCGTGCGAACCGAGTGGTATTATCTGTTTCACTCTGCATTCGATGCTCAATGGTGATTCGGCTATGATGGGTGCCTTTATCTCCACTGAGGGGGCGAATGTGAGCTTCATCTTCTTTGCTTTGTTGTAGTCCTTGCCCGAGCGCACTCCGCACCAGTCGGTGGCGCGTGCCATTTCGGCGGTCGTGAGGTTGATGACAAATTCTCCGGTGCGGCTGATGATGGGGTGGGAGTGTCTTTCGGGACGCACTGATATGTAGCACATGGCGGGGTTGGTGCATGTGGTACCTACCCACGAGACGGTGAGTATGTTGTAGTTTTCGGGTGAGTCGCCACAACTTACCATTACCGCCGGCAGGGGGTATATCATTGTGCCGGGTTTCCAGTTGATTTTCATCGGCAGCTTCTTACAACAAGGTTATTTTTTCGATGCTTGTCTCCTTTTCGCAGTAGTGGCATTTGATGGTGCCGTTCTCCTTGCTTGCTACTTCGAAGATGGTTGTCATCGGTTCGTTGTTGGTCACGCACTTGGGGTTGGGGCATTTTACTATGCCTGTGATTTTTTCGGGCATCTTCACCTCGCGCTTTTCCACTACCTGATAGTCGCGTATGGTGTTGAGCACTACGTTGGGTGCTACGAGTGATATGCGGTTGACCTCTTCGTCGGTGAAGAATTTGTCGGCTACCTTTATAAGGCCTTTTGTGCCGAGCTTGCGGCTTTTGAGGTTGTAGCCGATGGTTACGTTGGTGGTCATCGAGGGAATGTCGAGGATGTTTACCACTTCGAAGAGCTTGTCGGCGGGTATGTGGTCTATTACTGTGCCGTTGCACAGAGCTGATACTTGCAATGCTTCTTTATTGGTGTTCATGGCTGGTGGGTTTTATTCGACTTCTATTCCTAATACATCGCATATGAGGGCTTCGCGGACATAGAGTCCGTTTTGTGCCTGCTGGAAGTAGTATGCTTTGGGGTTGTCGTCTACATCGTATGCTATTTCGTTGATGCGGGGCAGGGGGTGAAGTATCCTCAGATTGGGCTTGCTGCCTGCGAGCATTGCGTTGGTGAGACGGTAGCAGTTCTTCACTTTTTCGTATTCCATAAGGTCGCTGAAGCGTTCGCGCTGTACGCGTGTCATGTAGAGTATGTCGGCGTTGGCTATTATGGATTCGTTGAATTCTGTTGTTTCTGTGAAGGGGATGTTATTCTTGCGGCAGAATACTCTGTACTCTTCGGGCATGTGCAGCTCTTCGGGTGAGATGAAGTGGAAAGTGGGGTTGAAGTGGCGCATGGCGAAAAGCAACGAATGCACTGTGCGGCCATACTTGAGGTCGCCCACAAGGTGGATGTGCAGATTTTCGAGTGTGCCCTGTGTCTTCAGTATCGAGTAGAGGTCGAGCATTGTCTGCGAGGGGTGCTGGTTGGCGCCGTCGCCTGCGTTGATGACGGGGCAGGGCGATATCTCGCTTGCGTAGCGTGCTGCACCTTCAAGGTGGTGGCGCATCACTATGAGGTCGGCGTAGTTGGATACCATCATGATGGTATCTTTGAGCGTCTCGCCTTTACTTGCTGAACTTGTGGCTGCGTCGCTGAAGCCTATTACTCTGGCACCCAATCGGTTGGCTGCTGTTTCGAAACTTAGACGTGTGCGGGTTGAGGGCTCAAAGAAGAGTGAACCTATTACTTTGCCTTCGAGCAGTCGGCGGTTGGGATTCTCCTCGAATTTGCCTGCTGTCTCAAGCAGAGACAGGATTTTCTCGCGGGAGAGGTCGTTTATTGATACCAAACTTTTGTTTTTCATGAGGTCTGTTTTTTTCTCGTTTGATTGCTGTTTTGCTGCGAATATCCGATAATTCCGATGGAGGTTGTTCCTTGTGTTTCCTTCGGGCTGTCTCTTTTATCCGCACTATACTGCAAATATACTGATTCTTTTTTTTATAAGGATTATTATTACTTGTTTTTTTTGTTCGTGTTGTTTGTGTATAACAAAAAAGGACAACACTGTGTCGGTGTTGTCCTTTAAGGGTGGTTCGTTATTTCCTTTATTTCGCACTCTCTTCTGTAGCTGTGCTGTCTGTCTCCATCGATTTGAAGTAGTCGGAAAAGTCCTGAGGATTGTTTCTCTGCTCCTGTATCTCTTGCAGAATGTAGAACAGACGGTTGTTTGTTGTATCCTTGTTCTCTTCGGGTACTTTGTCGAGCAGTGCCGAGAGCTCTTCGTTTGTGAAGATGTCTGCACACTGGATGAGCATGAACAGACCTGCCATTGTCTCAATGTTGCCGTTGATGAACTCTTTAGCCATTCCTGCGAGCTTCTCTGATGTTGTCTGCAATTCTGCTATGATTGCCTGACGCTGCTCTTCGGTAAGTGTTGTGTCCAAATAGAGCTGCAACTGTTTCTCCTGCATTTCGCCTGCGGGACCTGACAATGCCTCCTGCAGTTCGGTGCTGAGGTCGTTTGACTTGGTGCCGGTGATGCTGAATTTGTCATTGGCAATGTCTGCTGTGATGTTACCGCCTTCGAGGAAGAGCATTGTCAAGGGCTCTTCTGTTGCATGTTTCACAAGGTAGTAGAGCTTGCAGTTTTCTACTTCGCCGTTGAACTGGAATTTACCGTCTTTGACTACTGCATAAGATTCGGGGATGTATTCCGAGCCGTCAACAGAGTAACCGAGCGAGATTGTGTCGCCATCGGCGATGCCGTCGATTGAAACGGTACCGTTGATAGTGTAGGGCTTTGTTCCTCCTCCGCACGATGCAAGCATCGCCACAAGTGCGATTGCTGAAAATAGTTTTTTCATCATCTTCTTCTTTTCTTCTTCTGTTTATAAATGTATTAGCAGATGTACTGCTGGCTTATCGATTCGTTGTTAAGCACGCACTTGATTGCTGCTGCAAAGATATTTGCAATAGAGAGCTGCTTGATTTTGGGGCATGAACGCTCGTAGGGGATTGAGTTTGTGAAGACAATCTCTGTGAGTGCCGATTCGCGTACACGCTCTGATGCGTTGCCTGACATGATGCAGTGTGATGCAATGGCGCGTACCGAGTTTGCTCCGTTTTCGAGCATCAGGTCTGCTGCTTTTGAAATTGTACCGGCTGTGTCTACGATGTCGTCTACGAGTACTACGTCCTTGCCCTGTACATCGCCGATAATCTGCATTGTGTCAACAACGTTGGCTTTTGCGCGTGTCTTGTGGCAGAGCACCATGGGAACACCGAGGCATTTTGCGTATGTGCTGGCGCGTTTTGAACCGCCTACGTCGGGTGTTGCGATTACAAGATCCTTCAACTTCAATGACTGTATGTAGGGTACGAATACCATTGAGGCATAGAGGTGGTCTACGGGGATGTCGAAGAAGCCCTGTATCTGGTCGGCATGGAGATCCATAGTGATGATGCGGCTTGCACCGGCTGTGCTCAGAAGGTTGGCTACGAGCTTCGCGCCGATTGATACACGGGGTTTGTCCTTGCGGTCCTGACGAGCCCATCCGAAGTAGGGCATTACGGCTACGATGCTTTTGGCTGATGCACGCTTTGCTGCGTCAATCATGAGAAGCAACTCCATGAGGTTGTCCGAGTTGGGGAAAGTTGACTGGATGAGGAATACATCCTTTCCGCGGATTGACTCTTCGTAGGATACTGCAAACTCGCCGTCGGCAAAGTAAGTTGTGTTCATTTGACCGAGTTCGCAATTGAGCTCTTTACAAATCTCTTCGGCCAGGTAACGTGATTTTGTACCTGAAAATACCATGAATTGGGTATTGTTCATATATTTAAAGTTATTTGGTTTGTTCTTGTTCTTTGAAACTGTTTGAATAGCATCGCAAAGATAGAATTATTTTTCAATAATATTTAAACAGTTTCTTAATTCTTCTGCAAAGGTAATTATTTCTTTTCTTTTCTGCGGGGTTTATCACAGTTTATTTATTATTTTTTGCAATTTGCAGAAGTAGCTTATAAGTTCGCTGTAGTCTGTGGAGCGGCAGGCATCGAATTTGTCCCATAGCATCTTGTCGAGGATAACGCCTCCGAATTTGTATTGGGGCAGCTTTTTGAGATTGTTTTCGTTGAGCTCGCCGAATGCCCACACTTTCTTGTTTATCACCTTCTTGCCATATTCGTTCAGCTCGGTGCTTTGGTAGAATGTGCGACCGAGCGGACCGAAATATATTATGTCGTATTTTTTCTTCAGTTCTTCGAGCTCCTGCAGGTTGTTGCTGTTGGCTATGGTCTTCCCTTGCGGGGTTGTGCATCCGCAATGTTCGTGGTTGATGTTTATCATGCGTCCTGCCAGCTTGTATTCTTGGCTGAAGCAGGGATAGTTGCAGACAAATATCTTTTTGTGATATTTGACCGGAATCAGGTTCAGCAGGCGCTCGATATATTGGGGGTGGGGGTGCGATTTATATAATAAAAGGTAGTCAAGCCCCTCTTCGAAGAGCCTTGTTATTATTTTATCTTCTTCAATAAAGAAATGCGGTCTTGTTGCAACGGCAAGTTTCATGTCTTGGTTAAGATTTTTTGGGGATAATTAACTTATCAACTGCGAAGATAAGATATATGTTTGGGAAAAGCAAGTTTCGTCGATTGATTATTTTATTTGTGGTGGAATAAATATTTTTTGTCGCTTATGATAGATAAAGTATTTTATGGGCTTCTATTACAATAAAAGCGTTGAAGATACAGAATATAAATATAAAGGTGATGGCAATGATGGCGATGATGTGCACTCTCTTTACACTTTCTGCTGTTGCACAGTCGTACAAGGAAGTAACAATGAGTGCCGTGGGAGACTCAGACGTTTTATCTTCCTTCGTCGGTGTCATCAAAGAATCTCAAGTCGGTTCACTTCTATTCGACCGGTATCAGTTATGTGCAGGTGATGTCGTATACAAACCGTTCGGTTACGGTAAAAGCCGTGAAGGCATTTTCTTTGCCCGTTATTGTCCGTTGCGATTACTGTTATTTGGTAAATTGGGGTTTGTTTATGTATATTTGCGTTAAATCTCTAACATTTAATGCACTCGCTGTGAAAATCATTGCACTAAATTCATGTTTTTAGCTTCGCGTGCTTGTTGGAAATTAAAGAAAACTTTTATTAACTCGCATATACGAATTTTCGCTCGTTTGCATATATTAGCAAAAACTATTCAGATTATGGAGAATGTATTAGAATTAAGTGAAGACGGAAAAACTATACTTGGCCTTTACGATAAGAATGTTGAAAGCATCACAATTCCCTACGGTGTAACCTCTATTGGCGGGTGGGCATTTTGTAATTGCTCCTCTTTGGAAAGCATCACCCTTCCCTACGGTGTAACCTCTATTGGTAACTATGCATTTTTGGGTTGCTCCTCTTTGAAAAGCATCACCCTTCCCGATAGTGTAACCTCTATTGGCGATAGGGCATTTTCTGGTTGCTCCTCTTTGGAAAGCATCACCCTTCCCGACAGTGTAACCTCTATTGG
>JAFYLO010000157.1 GCA_017557045.1 Bacteroidaceae bacterium
CTCCCTGTAAAGCAAATTCATCCTCTACATCCATTCCTTGAAGCATAAACGAGAGTATGGGACGGCATTTGCTTGTGCATGAACCGTAGAAACAACCGTCGCGTCGCACCTCGCCGATGGGTGAAGTACCCATCCAAAATTCCGCCATCGCCACCGGGGTGTATCCGTTGGCAAAGGCATACTGCAACAGCTTCGGCGCCGAACACTCCCCTGCCCCTGCCGGCGGAATGCCCTGACGGGTTGTTGCAAATATCTGTGTCAACGAGCGGCTTTCGCCCAAAGAATCGAGGAGGGTGAAATTATCGAACAGCCATTTCTGCAATGCCACCGAACGACGTTTGCGTTCCTCCTTGAGAGCTGAAATTTTTCTTTCGAACTGCGCGACCGCCTCCTTTAGAGGCGCCATACGCTCGTCCCATCGCTTAATGTTGCGCTTGTACTCGGCCTTTGCGAAGCGGCTCTCATTCAAGAGTGCCTGCTCCTCCTCAGGGGATAGGCCACCGGATGCACGACGCTGTTCGCGCCCCTCCTTTGCCACGCGCATGGCTTCGCGCTCTGTGGCAAGAGAGTGCTCGCGCTCTGCGTCCATAAGCGCAAGAGCCTCGCAAGCGACCTTATATTCTTCGCCGGCCTTTACAGCCGCAACTGTATTATTTATTTCTGAAATTTCGCGTTCTTCGCACTTGAAATAACCTGTGGGAGAGAGAAAATCGAACACCGGAGGTACAAAAAAGCCATGCTCGTTGCGACCGTCGAGCAATCCGGAAAATGCAGCCAGATAGCCGCAACGGCCATCGCCGTCGAGCACCACAAGAACGCCGAACATTTTGCCTTTCAGGGCATCGGTATGCCACGCGTCGTTGCTCTCCACGGCAAGGCGCACCTCTTCTGCCGCCCTCACGCAAAGAGGGTGAGGACGATAAGAAAAGGGGTTATTGAAACGAGAGGGCAGGAGTATTCCTGCCGCTCCGTCCTCGAATATATGGAATTTATCTTTTTGCAACTTTCTGTTTATCTTGCAGTAATGTGGAAACAAGCCTGCTTCACCTCGTGCTTCACGTAGCAACGATCCTGCTTCTTAAGGTCGCGCAACACCTCGCCGAGCACAAGTTTCAGTTTAATCTGAGGCACCTCTTCGGCATCAGTGAGCGGCTGGAAGCGCTTGTATGTAATGTCGAATGTAGTGGCATAGCAGTGGGCCGAATTTTTCGAAGCATTCACATTGCGACGGCTCAACTTCTTTATATGCTTGCCTGTGCGGAGTACCGAACTTACTATAATCTTGTAAGGAGGCAAATGGTGCATCACCAATGAGTCCTGAAAACTGCGGCCAATCTCTTCCAACAGCTCCGATGCCTGCGGGATAAGATAGGGGACGGAGTGGGTAAGTTCATCGACAATATAGGCGTCATTATCCTCTATAAACACAAGGTCGTCAATAATATCGCTTTTCTCGATACTGTCAACATCCGTAGCATTCACTCCAATATTTTTTGCTGCTGCAAGATGCTTTTCGTTAAGGTCGTTGAACTCCTTTTTGAAATTGATATTTGCTATACGGTGTGCCTTTTCAGGTTTTTCGACACGCACTTCGGGCAGTTTGTTGCCTCCGCCGCAACTGCACCCTGCAATACACAGGATGGAAACGGCGAGAATTAGAATTGTATATATGTTTTTCATAGTATAGTTATAACCTCCCTAAAACTTATTTACCCGCGCCACACGGCCGCCGTTGAAGAAATTTACAATGTTGCCGGCTGCAAATTCGGCCATTTCGCGGCGTGTCTCCACGGTCTGTGTGCCAATGTGCGGAACGAGCACTGTGTTCGGCAATGCGAGAAGTTCGTCGCACACCGACTCGCCCGTTTCAAAGACATCCAAGCCGGCTCCCTTGATAGTGCCGTTGCGAAGAGCCTCTATAAGTGCCTTTTCGTCGACAAGTGGACCGCGGGCGGTATTTATAAGGAAAGCATCGGGCTTCATCGTCGCAAGGCGCTTGGCATCAATCACATGATAGGTCTCACTTGTCAGCGGAGCGTTCAGCGAAAGCACATCAGAGGTTGCCACAAGTTCGTCGAGCGACATATATTTTGCGCTGTATAGTTTCTCTTCGATAGCTGTCAGACGGTTGCGGTTGTGATAGGCAATTGTCATTCCACTTGCAAGGGCACGACGTGCGACAGCCTTGCCAATGCGTCCCATACCCAATATACCCAACTGCTTGCCGTAGAGCGATGTTCCGAGGTTCTTCATTATGCCCCACTCCAGCTTCTTTTCGCGCAGCATATTGTCGCAATCCACTATGCGGCGCATAAGCGAGAGCATGAGGCCCATTGCTATGTCGGCAGTAGGCTCGGTTACAGGGTCGGGGGTATTGGCTACGGTTACGCCGCAACGGGTGGCGTAGACTACATCTATATTGTCGTAACCGACAGCGTAGTTCGACACTATCTTCAGGTTCTTGGCTGCATCGAGCAACTGCTTGTTTATGGGGAAATTCCACATTGAAAGGATTGCATCGAACGAATCGACCACAGGAAGAACATCTTCGAGTGTGAAGGTCTCTATCCCTTCGGCGGGCATTATTATTTCAAAATCCTTCAGGACCTCTTTATATACATCGCGGAAGATGTTGTAGGTTATAAGTACTCTGGGTTTCATAATATCAATATTATATTTCTATGCACAGAAAGACAACAATCCGTCTACGAGGGTTGTTGTCTTTCGCTTTATGATTGTACGATATATCAGATTGTCAGATTTTCGCAAGCCTTGCCAAGAGCCTCGCACACCTCGGTGGATGCAGGTATCAACGGCAGGCGGAGGACATTCTTCACATAGCCCAGATTTGCCAACTGAGCCTTAGCGCCGGCAGGATTGCCATCGACGAAGAGCAGTTTGAATATCTCTGCGTAGCTGTCGCTAAGTGCCTTTGCCTCGTCGTACTTCTCCTGTTGCAACAATCTTATAAGCTCAACGCACTGTTTGGGATATACGTTACCGAAAACAGAGATTACTCCCACGCCGCCGGCCTTCATTATGTCGTATGTGAGTCCATCGTCGCCTGAGAGGACATCCAATGTATCGGGCTTGTTGTCTATAAGTCGTTTTATCTGGTCGATGTTGCCGGATGCGGCCTTGAAGCCTACAATATTCTTGCACTCCTGCGCAAGGCGGATGGTTGTTTCGGGCTGCATATTCACTCCTGTGCGGCCGGGAACATTATAGAGGTATATGGGAAGATCGGTGGAGTCGGCAATAGCCTTGAAGTGGCGGTACATTCCCTCCTGATTGGGCTTATTGTAATAAGGTACTACGCAGAGGATGCCGTCTACGCCTGTAAAGTCCTCGGTCTTCAACTCATTTATGACTGCTTGTGTGTTGTTGCCGCCGCAACCGAGCATTATACCCATGCGACCGTCCACCTGTTCTATTATGCGCTTTCGAATGGTGCGTTTCTCTTCCAATGTAAGGGTAGGTGTTTCACCGGTTGTTCCCTGTACACACAAAAAATCGGTACCGCTCTGGAGGTGCAAATCTACCAATCTCTCCAGTGCTTCATAATCAACCTCGTTGGTCTCGGTAAAGGGTGTTATTATCGCTACACCCATTCCTCTCATTCTTTTTAGCGTCATATTATCAGTGTTTATTTTAAAATCGCCGACAAAAATAGTAATTATATCGGGAAAATCTATAAAATTGAATAAGAAACTATGCTTTCTGTGTAAATTTCATCTACCTTGTAAAGAGATAATCCTTGCCGGCTTCGGTGGGAATGTCGTATTCGTATATGCGGTATAGTTTAGGAGACTGAACCTTTATCTCTTTTGAGACGAGCGGGGCGGATATTGCCGCCGGTGCATAAAGAGGGTTGGGACACTCGCCTTCAGCCGCCTTCAGTCCTTCGCCACGAAGAGGGGTGTAGGAGCGCAGGCGCAATATTCCTCCTATGCGGGAGGTTATGCGTACTGTATCGACCTGTGCACCGCTCCACTGCATATCTACCACAAAGCCGCCGCGGGCAACAAGGCCTCCGATGCTGCCACTACTCCATGCATCGGGGAGGGCGGGAAGCAGATGCACTGCTCCATCGTGGCTTTGCAGCAGCATTTCGGCCACTCCTGCCGTGTAGCCGAAATTGCCGTCAATCTGAAAGGGAGGATGGGCGTCGAAAAGGTTGGGGTAGGTGCGCCCGTCGGGATATTCGCGTTGCTTGCCGTCATTGGGGAGCAGCGAGAGCATATTCTGTATTATACGGTAGGCATGATTGCCGTCGAGCATTCGTGCCCAGAAGTTTATCTTCCAGCCTATGCTCCATCCTGTAGCCTTGTCGCCGCGTTGCAACAGGGTGTTGCGGGCGGCCTGGAACAGCTGTGGGTGGCTGTAGGGAGATATTTGATTGCTTGGGTAGAGACCGTAGAGGTGCGATATGTGGCGATGCTCGTTGCGGGGATTGTCTGCATCGACTATCCACTCCTGCAACTGGTTGTGTCGGCCTATCTGCATAGGAGGCAATTTGGCTATCATTGCCGAGAGTGTATCGCGGTATTCATGGTCGCAGTCAAGGGCTTTTGCAGCCGCGAGGGTGTTGCTAAGGGCATCAAAAGCTATCTGGTTGTCCATTGTGCAGCCCGCTGTGATGGAGGGGCCCGCATAGCCATGCTCCGGGGAGAGGGAGGGAACGGTTACGAACCATCCGTTCTTTGGGTGAGCGACAAGAGTGGTCAGGTAAAAATCTGCGGTGCCTTTTATTATAGGATAGTATTTGCGCAGGAATTCCTTGTCGCCGGTGAACAGGTAATGTTGCCACAGGTGCGTTGCGAGCCATGCGCCGCCGTTGGGCCACATGCCGTAGTATGCAGCATCGACCGGGCCTGCTATGCGCCACAGGTCGGTATTGTGGTGGGCAGTCCATCCTTTTGCGCCATAGAGGGTGCGGGCTGTTTCGCGACCGGTCGTAGACAGGTCACGCAGCATGGCAAAGAGGGGTTCGTGTGTCTCGCTGAGGTTGGTTACTTCAGCGGGCCAATAGTTCATTTCGGTGTTTATGTTGATGGTGTATTTGCTGTCCCACGGAGCGCCCATGCTTTCGTTCCAGATGCCTTGCAGATTGGCAGGCTGCCCGCCGGGTTGCGAGGAGCTTATGAGCAGATAGCGGCCATATTGGAACATCAGTGCTGCAAGCTGTTGGTCGTTGCCGCGGCTGAAATTGCGTACTCTCTCGTCGGTGGGCGCAGATGATGCCTCGCCGTCGGGGAGAGTGAAGCGCACTCTGTCGAACTGTTTTTTATATTTATCCATGTGAGCTTTCAGTGCCTCGTCATAGGAACGTGAAGCTGCCTGCTTCAAGGCCTTTGCGACGCGCTTGCTCTCGTTGCCGCTTACATTCTTATAGTCGACATAGTTGGTGGCTGCGCTAATGTAGAGCGTGGCATTTGTGGCAGCAGAGACCTCTATGCGTCCATCCTTACTCTGCACTTTGCCGTCGCTCTTTACAAGGATACGACATTCGGCACGGAGCGCAGCGGGAATACCCTCTTGCTCTACACCTTCGCAACGCATTGTCAGCGTAGCACCTTTGGATGTTATTTCGCATTTGTGTGGCATACGGTAGCCTACTGCAAAATTGAGCATCTTTGCGCTGTCAGCCTCTATGCGCATGATTATTGCATCGTCGGCAAGTGAGGCAAACGCTGTGCGGCTATACTCCACTCCACCCACACGGTAACGTGTAGTCGCGGTGGCGTTTTCTATATCAAGGTCGCGGTAATAATCAGTTGCAGACGAGTGGCCGGGGAAATGAAGCGTAAGGGCACCCAGTGTAAGGTAGCGCATTCCATGCTGACCGGTGAATGCAAGCTTGTCGATAAGCGACTGAGCCTCGCCGAATTTATCCTGAAAGACAAGGGAGCGTATTTCCGACAATTTTTCCCTGAATAGGGTGCTGTTGTTGTTATGAGGCCCTCCTGCCCAAAATGTCTCTTCGTTCAGTTGCAGTGTCTCGTGCTCCGTTCCTCCGTACACCATTGCTCCCATGCGTGAGTTTCCGATGGGAAGTGCCTCAACCCACACACCGGCGGGACGGTTGTACCATAGTTTAAGTTCGCGGGAATAGCCGGACAGCACACAGAGTGCCATCAGCAACAGAAATATGCTCTTTTTCATAGACAAGTATGTTCTATCAATATTTTGACACCTAAAGTAAGAAGTATGGCTCCGCCAAGAAATTCGGCCTTATTTTTATATCGGCTGCCGAAGATGTTTCCTATCTTCAAGCCCACCACAGAGAGGATGAATGTGGTTATTCCTATTATTGTTACAGCCGACCATATATCCACTGACAGCACCGCAAAGGAGACACCCACAGCAAGAGCATCAATACTTGTGGCAACAGCCATGAGGAACATAGTACGCACCGAAAAATCAGGGTCGGGAACAACATCTTCATTCTCACGCGACTCCTTTATCATATTAAGACCTATAAGTCCCAACAGCACAAATGCTATCCAATGGTCGACACTTGAGACAAATTTCGAAAAGGTTATTCCTAAATAAAAGCCAATAAGCGGCATTATTGCCTGAAAGCCACCGAACCATCCGCCAACACACAACGAGTGGCGTGGTCTGATGCTGGAAACCGAAAGTCCTTTTGCCACTGAGACGGCAAAGGCATCCATCGACAGGCCGATGGCTATTATAAGCATTTCTATACTTCCCATTCAATCTATATGTGTATTATGTAAGTGATATTTTTGAAAAAGATAATGCAAAGATACACCAAGCGAGCAAGATAAACAAAGTAACTTTGTTATTTCGCAACGAGTGCAGTAAATATTGGAGGTTTACCGCAAAGATAGTGACAAAATATACAAACAGCTTCTAAGGACAATTATTTTACTTTGCACAAAAGGGAAAAGCACAGCCGGCAAACAATTTTCTGAATTCCATAAGGAAATATTCCACAATTTCCTATAATTTTGCAAAAAACGGAGCAACACAGATAGAAACGACACATATCCATCGCTCTATACATTAAAATGCACCACATTAACAATAAACATTCACAATAAAGGGTGGTTCTATAAATTAGTTCGAGGCGATTTTTGAATTTATTTCGAGTATATTGTTTGTTTTTACGATGGCGCAACCTTTGTGTTGCAACTGAGTAAAAATGAAGAAGATGCCGAAATAAAACAAAAAGCGACCGAAA
>JAFYLO010000158.1 GCA_017557045.1 Bacteroidaceae bacterium
TGCACAACCCAATATTAACGCAGAAGAATATCAGTCATTAGAGATACCTTTGCCTAATTTAAGTAAGCAACAAGAAATAGTCGGATATATAAATACTGCATATGCTCAAAAACGAGCAAAAGAGGTGGAGGCTCAACAACTGTTAGATAGTATCGATGACTATCTTTTGAAAGAGTTGGGAATAACTATGCCTAACATAAATGCAGAGTTAACAGATAGAATTTTTTATGTAAATTATAGCGACCTGTCGAATCGACTAGACCCATATTATTCGCTTAAATATTTTCAAAAATCTTTCGAGGCTGTTCATTCAGGCAAATATCCTGTTGTGTCGTTAAAAAGCTTGTCAACTTTAATAACAAGTGGAATTACCCCAAAATCCGGAGGAGATGCATATGTTGATGATAGATTAAACGGGATTCCTTTTATAAGAAGTGGCAATATTAACATTGACGGAGAATTGGATTTCAATGATCTGCTGTATATAAGACCTGATGTCCACAAAACGATAATGAAGTCTTCGCAAGTAAGAAAAAATGATTTGATGATTGCGATAGTTGGTGCAACTATTGGGCAAGTTGGCATATATGTCTTTGACAATGAAGCAAACATTAATCAAGCCATTGCTCTCGTTAGACTAAAGGATGGAATAAATGTAGAATATGTCAAAGAATTGATAAAGTCAAGTATTGGACAGTTATCACTTAACCGGCTAAAACGTCCTGTTGCTCGTGCAAATATCAATTTGGAAGAGATTGCAACCATACAAGTTGTATTGCCACCATATGAGATACAACAAAAAATAGCAAATCAGATTCAATGTATTCGCAGACAAGCAAAGGCACTCCAAGCAGAAGGCAAGGCCATTTTGGACAACGCAAAGCACAAAGTCGAACAAATGATAATAGGAAAGTAATACAAGTAACAGATTAATATGGATAGGATACAAAACATAAAGCAAGAAATAGAGAATATTAAAAAGTTGAGAAAAGATTACGAATCTTTAGTTTCTGAGCCTAATAATCGATATGCGTTAGAGGCATATCATGGATGGTACGAGGCTTCTTGTATCCTATTTAGTCGTTACTTCGGAGATGATAGCAAAGAATATGTAAATTTTACATCCATTGATAATTCAGGGAATGGCTTTGTCTTATATAATAATTATCAAGGCATTCGTAAAGACTTTTGCGTATTGATAGATAAATTGGAACGAGGTTACTTGGGTCAAAAACAACTATCAGCCATCGAACAAATATCACAGACTCAGCCTTCTTCAAAGAAAAGGATATTTATTAGCCATGCGTCAAAAGACAAAGAGTTAATAAATAAATTTGTGGATTCAATAATTCTTCTGGGAATGGGTGTTGATTCTAATATCATTGCATATACATCACGTGAAGATACAGGAGTGCCTCCAGGCGAAAGCATTCCTCAATTTATTCAAGATAATATAGCTTGTGCTGATATAGTTCTATTAATGATTTCAGATAACTATAAAAGTAGCGAGGTCTGCCTAAATGAGATGGGAGCAGCATGGGCATTGAACAAATATATTATTCAGATATTGTTACCCAATATTTCATTCGATAAATTAGGCTGGATATGTTCGTTAGAGAAAGCTCTAAAAATAGATGAAACAGAATCAATGGATAGCCTCTGTGAAGCCTTTTCCGATAGGCTAAATATTGGAATTAAGCCATCAGTATGGAATAGAAATAAGATACCATTTATATCATATTGCAAATCGTTGACAAATAGTCTTTCCCCAGCCATTACAGAGCCTATAGTTATAGAAGAAGTAGACAAAGAGGAAGAATTGGGATTCTTGGATTATAGAGAACGGCTAGATAAAGAAGTTGCAAATATTTCCTCAACATGCCTCATTTTATCAGGGGCTATATTGAAACATAATAAAATGATTAATACTAACACTATACGACTACAAAGAATTAACTCATTCCAACCTAATGTGTCTCAAACTAAAGGTATTCTTATATCCACAGCAAAAGGGATGGATGAACTATCGATAATATTTGAAAATAAAACTCTTTTGTTACAGTCTTCTTTCTTCAATATGATTGATAACGGAATGAAAATGATTGCCCTTATCATGACAGGCTGTGAAGAAGATATGCAAAAAGATTATAATGCAGTAAGTAAACTGCTCAAATCAATCTCAGAAGCAAAATCTGGTTGCATGAGTTTTAAAGAGGCACTTGATGCAATACCCAAAGCTGAACAGACTATAAATAAGTCTAAGAAACGTCTCTCAAATAATTTAGACCATATTATTGTTGTTCTAGATGAATGTATTTCTAAGGGTTATGAATTGTTGAAACTTATTTTATAATGTAACACTCTAATATATGGGCAAAACAGTAACTACCTACCTAATTGATGGAGATCCTAAAGGAACTCAGTATGCATTCATCAGCAATAAGATTTGCCAGATGTTCGTTGTGCCACGCTGCAACCTCTCTTATCTGAATACGCAAGAGAAGTTGCAGAAACCGGCTTTCTATATCTTGCTTGGCGAGGATGAGACGACCAAACCGCAAGCATATATTGGAGAAACAGAGAACTTCCGTGAGCGTGTGAAAGACCACGACAGCAAGAAGTCTTTCTGGCAAAAGGCGCTTATATTCGTTTCGAAAGATGCAGATATGACCAAAGCTGATGTGCAATATTTAGAGCATAAGGCTATTGCAGAAGCAAAGAAGGCCAATGCTTTTGTATTGAGTGATAACAAGCAGACGCCCAAAGCGCCTAATTTACCCGAATATCAGCAAAACTCAATGGATGAGTTCTTCGAAGATGTAAAGTTTTTAGCATCTTTCATTGGTTGCAATATATTTGAGATATCGCAACCAAAAGTTGAGCATCTGTTCTACACTAAGGGACGCGGGTGTGATGCTAAGGGTTTTTATAGTTCTAATGGTTTTACTGTTTTGAAGGGCAGTGTAATTGCTGAAACGATAGTTCCATCGTTTAATTGGAAAGAGAAACGAGAAAATCTATTGCAAGAATATACCACGGTCGATGGCGATAAGTTAGTAATGATATCAGATAAAACTTTCTCAAGCCCAAGTACTGCTGCTGACTTTTGCATAGGTAGTAGCAATAATGGCTGGCTCGTGTGGAAAGATAAAGAAGGTAACACATTGGATTCAGTTTACAGAAAACAATTGGAACTATGAACAAATATAGAGAACAGTTAAATAAATGTATTCAAGTTGTTGATAGCGTTCGTAATATGATTAATGTACGACGGATTCCTAGCAACGCTATCAGTTATAATGACCTTTATAGTGCTTTATATCAATTAATTCCATTAATACCAGAAGAGTATCATACATTTAGAGACAGGTTGAGAGATAAGATACTACCTAACTTAAAAACATCGGATCTAATCTCGGTGAATCAATTTGGTCAACAACTAGTAACTCCTCAGAATGGTATTAACCCATACTCTTTTGGCGAAGTTATAGCAACTATAACATATCTAAATGGATCTAGCAATAATAATCCGTCGTCCATTTGGGAAAATATACACCCACAGATAGTTACTGTTTCTAAAACTCGTTTTAATAATGAGCATTATGCGGATGCAGTAGAAGCTGCGTTTAAAGAAATAAACACGCGAGTAAAAAAAATATATAAAGATAGAACGTCGGTAGAGAAGGATGGCGCAAAATTAATGCAGGCCGCATTTTCTGTTCAGAATCCAATAATTAAACTTGGAGATATATCCACAGAAACAGGAACCAATATACAACAGGGATATATGGAAATGTTTGCTGGGGCAATGATTGGAATCAGAAATCCTCAAGCGCATAACAATCTGTTGATAACTAAAGATAATGCCATTAGAGAACTGCATTTTGCTAGTATGCTAATGTATAAGATAGATGATGAACTCGTTTAGTAATTAGATAGAATTCTTATGACCGAAACCAACCGCATAGAATATAAAAGAGAATTGACTTCTGAACTTGATATAGAGAAGGAGGTTGTGGCGTTCCTTAACTATAAGGAGGGCGGATACATTTATATTGGCATTGACAAAGATGGCTCAACCATTGGTGTGGATGATGTGGATGATTGTATGTTGAGGTTGAAAGACCGCATCAAGCATAACATTTCGCCGTCTGCAATGGGACTATTCGATATTGCAGAGGAGCAAAAAGATGGATGTAGCATCATCAAAGTTACGGTAGCGAGTGGAATAGAAAAGCCATATTTCAAGACGAAGTATGGAATGACTCCACGAGGCGCATTTATGCGTGTGGGAACATCGGCAGAGCCTATGCCGCAGGAACAGATTGACCGTTTGTTTTCTATGCGTACTCGTAACTCAATCGGTCGCATTGTATCAAATCGTCAGGATTTGAGTTTTGAGCAGTTGCGTATCTACTACGATGAGCGTGATAAAAGACTTAATGATAATTTCAAGCGAACATTGGAGTTGCTTACAGATGATGGCAAGTACAACTATGTGGCATATCTGTTGGCTGATGAGAACGGCAATTCAATCAAGGTTGCGAAGTATTCAAGCCTCGACCGTTGCGATTTGATTGAGAACAATGAGTATGGTTATTGCTCTCTTATCAAAGCGACCAAGAGTGTATTGTCAAAGTTGGATATCGAGAACAAGGTTGCTGCAACCATAACCCCAATGGAACGTATTGAGACCCCATTGTGGAACAAGGTCGCTTTGCGCGAGGCTGTCATCAATGCTATTGTGCATAATGATTACTCGTTTGAAGTGCCACCCAAGTTTGAGATATTTCCCTACAGACTTGAAATTACATCGGCAGGTCGTTTGCCCGAATCTCTAACAAGAGAAGAGTTCTTCAATGGTATCTCGATACCACGCAATAAGGAGTTGATGCGTATCTATCGCGATGTGGAATTGGTAGAATCGTTAGGTTCTGGTATTCCCCGTATTCTGCGAGCATACGGCGAAGATTGTTTTAAGTTTACGGACAACTTTATCCGTATAACTTTGCCTATAAGTGCCCATGATACTGCCCATGATACTGCCCATGATACTGCTCATGATACTGCTCATGATACTGCTCATGATGTTGGCAATGTATCTAAAGCTGTCAGAACTCTTATTACTTGTATTGAAGGAGAAGTTGATAGAGATACCTTACAATCCTTAATTGGTATTAAGCACCGAACATATTTCCGCAGTACATATATAAAGCCTGCTCTTGAAGAAGGATATATAGAGTTTACTCTACCAAATGAAAGGCGAAGTAAACTGCAGAAATATCGCCTTACAGCAAAGGGTATTGCTTTGAAAGATGCGTTAAAGAATAACGAATAGAAGTTTAGACGAAGATGAAAGAAGAAAATAAGATAATACTCTATCAAGACGACAACGAAATCACTCGTGTGTCGGTGCGCTTTGCTGATGAGGATTTGTGGTTAACGCAGAATCAATTAGCTGAGATATATCAGACAACACAGCAAAATATTGCTTTGCATATTAAAAACATATATGCCGATGGCGAGCTGAATGATTCAACTCACAAGGATTTCTTGTTAGTTCGTCAGGAGGGCAATCGTCAAGTGCAGCGTAATATTGTACACTACAACCTCGATATGATTATAGCTCTCGGCTATCGAGTACAATCTCAGGTTGCTACCCGTTTCCGCCGTTGGGCAACCCAACGCCTACATGAGTATATCCAAAAGGGCTTTGCTATGGATGATGAGCGTTTGAAACAGGGTGGCAATCGCTATTTCCGCGAGTTGTTGCAACGCATCAGGGACATTCGTAGCAGTGAACGAAATTTCTACCAACAGGTAACAGATATTTACGCCACAGCAACAGATTACGATCCTCGTAGTGAAATGACAATGATGTTCTTTGCAACGGTGCAGAACAAGTTGCACTATGCTGTTCACGAGAATACCGCTGCTGAGGTTATCTACAATCGCGTGGATAATGAAAAGCCGTTTGTGGGTATGACAAACTTCAAAGGCGATTATGTTACCAAAGACGATGTAAAGATAGCAAAGAACTACCTTTCTGAGATAGAATTGCAACGCTTGAATCTTCTTGTTTCAGGATTCTTGGATTTTGCAGAGTTCCAAGCATTGGAAATGAATCCAATGACAATGAAAGATTGGATTGAGGCTCTTGATGGTCAAATCATCGCCCACAAACGAAAGGTGCTTATTGGCAAAGGCAATGTTTCGCATCAACAAGCCATCGCCAAGGCAGAGAAGGAGTTTGAGATATACCGCAAACGAGAAATGGATTTACTCGAAAGCGACTTTGATAGGGAAATTAAGAAGTTGAAGGAAAAGTAGAAATTACTCAACCTATCATATAATATGCAAAAACACACTTTTTCTATATTTTATGATAGGTTGTTATAAACCATTTAGTAATACGGTTAGATATGAATAATTCTGTAATAGATGTTGCTTTTATTGCAGCAAAGGTAGCCGCAATAAGGGACGAAAAGGCAAGAATGATTGTTGGCGGCGCTTCTTTGGTATATAATGTGGCGCAAATAGCCCGTTTTCGTTCTATGATTGTAGAACTGTCTCAAATATGCAATTACATTGTATCCAAAGCTCAGATTATAGGCTCTTATACGATAGAAGAATATAATCTTGCTGTCGAGTGCCAACGACAAATTGAGGAGTGTCATCAGCAGATAGCCAAACACGGAACAATGACTGTAATTGATGGTATATCTTTACTGATTGATGCCTTTAACAATCTTAACAGAAGGTAAGAATATGTATTTCGAACTGAGGAGGAGCAAAATTTCAAGGCATTTGTTTGTACTTCTCATTTAGCAGTATAAGTCTTTGATAGCAATACTGCAAACAAAAGGTGAGACATGTCTCGCTTTTTTAAGAATGTTGCCATCATTTGCTAAGGTCAATATGTGGGACGGCGTTCCACATATTATGTGCAAAAAAACAGACTCCCCACCTTCGACAAGGATGAGAGTCTGTTTCCTTATATAATATATAAACTTGCGTGGGAGATTAGTTCTGCTCTACAAGTTCTTTTACGATCTTCTGCATTTCGGGGTACTGTTTCTCCATGCTTGTAAGCAGTTTGTACTGTGCGGCTGTACGTACAAGGTTGTGTTTGGGGTAACGTGTCTTGTAGTATGTGTCGCCGTCGATGTAGTCCATGAGGAAGCGGAGTACCTGCTCGTAGGTGATGTAGAGTGCCGAGAATGCCAACCACTCCTTCTCGGTCTCTGTCATTGTAGCGCAACGCTCTGACAGGTAGCCGGCTGTGTAGTGCTTGAAGGTGTCGATGTTCATTGATACGCGGCTGAGGTCTTCGTCGTCCTCTGCACCGGTGTTGGTGTATGAACGGATGGCGTCGCCGAAGTCGTTGAGCGATGTGCTGCTCATTACTGTGTCGAGGTCGATTACGCAGAGAACTTCGTCGTTCTGGTCGAAGAGGATGTTGCTCAGCTTGGTGTCGTTGTGTGTAACACGCATGGGCAGACGTCCGTCCTCTACCATAGCCCAGAAGTCGAGCATCTTTTCGCGGCGCGATTCAATCCATTCGATTTCTGTTGCGAGCTCTGCCTTGCGGCCTGCCTTGTCGGCAGCGAGAGCCTCGTCCCACTGCTGGAACCTCCAGCGGATGTTGTGGAAGCCTTTGATTACCTCTGCGAGGGGCTCTGTGAAGTCGGCGAGCTGTGCCTGGAATTTACCGATACCTTTACCGCCCATGAATGCGAGACGGGGTGTGTCGGCTACGTTGTGTGTGATTGAACCTTCGATGAATGTGCATACTGCCCAGAAGTTCTCACCCTCCTTGTGGTAGAGTTTGCCATCCTTTGCGGGAACTACTGTGAGCACCTCGCGCATGGGGTCGCCACCTGCTGCTGCAACCTTTGCCTTGATGTGTGTGGTTACGCGCTGTATGTTATCCATCATTCCGGGAACATCGGGGAAAATCTGATGGTTCTTGCGCTGGAGGATGTAGTTGGGGGTGTTGCCCTCTGTCTTAACGATGAATGTATCGTTGATAAAACCGTCGCCCAATGCCTTGATTTCGGTGATGGTTCCTTCGAGGGCGAATTTCTCGGCAATAGCCAACATATTTATTTCTGCCATAGTATATAAATTAGGTATGTTGTAAAAAGTGTACGGCTCTTTTTGGGAGAGCCGTACATGTGGTTTTGTTAGTCTGCAAAGTAGAATTTCAGCTCCTTAACCTTGTTCCAGTCGCCGCGTGTGAAGTCGGGCACCTTAACAGGTTTGCTGCCATTCTCGATAGAGATTCTTGTGAGCTCGCCCATTGCGCTCCACTCGGCTGTGTCGTAAACGTCCATGTCGAGGGGAAGACCGTTGCGCAAGCAGTAAACAAGACGGTAGTCCATGATGAAGTCCATACCTCCGTGGCCACCCACTGAGAGTGAGTACTGCTGCAAGGGCATGCCGTTTACAAGCTGTTTCTGTACGGGGTGTTTGTACTTCTCTGTCATCTCAGCAACTACGTTAGCAGGAGCGAAGCTGTGGTGGTCGAGTGCCTCGATGTTGGGTGTACCTGTCTCCTCTGTTGCGATGCTCTTGAGCTGGTCGAGTTTGAATGTGTAGCCCTGTGTGGGGTATTTGTTGGCAAAACCCTCTGTACCTACCAACTGATACATACGGCTGTAGGGGCGGGGAGTCATTACGTTGTGCTGCATGTCGATGGTGTAACCCTTAGCTGTGCGGATAAGAGTGTTGATCTGGTCGCCGTGCATACATGTGTCGGCCTTCATAATCTCCTTTGTGAGCTTTGTACCGTTAACTGACTTTGTTGACATTGCTACGAGGTAGTCGAGCTTGTCACCGCGGTGGATGTTCATAGCCTGGCAGTTGGGACCGATGCCGTGTGTAGCATATACGTCGCCGTTGTTTGCCTGGTTGTACTCAAGACGCCAGTTGTCGGCATAAGCCTTCCAGAAGGGCTCAAGGTTGTGGATGTAAGCACCCTCGGCGTGGATGATCTCACCGAATACACCCTGCTGTGCCATGTTGAGTGTTGTAAGCTCATAGTGGTCGTAGCAGCAGTTCTCGAGAATCATACAGTGTACCTGGTTGCGCTCGGCTGCATCAACAAGCTGCCAGCACTCCTCAACTGTGTTTGCACTGGGAACTTCGATTGCAACGTGTTTGCCCTGCTCCATAGCGTAGAGGGCTACGGGTACGTGCATCTGCCATGATGTAGCGATGTAAACGAGGTCGATGTCGTCGCTCTCGCAAAGCTGTTTGTAACCTTCGTCGCCGCTGTATACCTTAGCTTTGGGCATACCTGCTTTGTCGAGATAACCCTGGCAACGCTCAGCTCTCTCTGCGTATTTGTCGCAAAGACCGTTGATTGCAACACCTTCGATGTTTGTGAAGCGCTGAACGGCACCGGGACCGCGCATACCGAGACCTACGAAACCTACGCGTACAGTCTCAAGGGGTTTGGCACGGAACTCAATCATGCTCTTCTGACCGGGAGCGCGCTGGGGCTCGTCAAGTACGATTACGCCGTCTACGATCTTGTAGTCGACACTTGCTTTGAACTTGTTCTCCTGACATGCGTTCTCCTGAGGACAACCGCAGCCTGTAACCATCAGGCACACTGCAAAGAACAATGCACCTAAAATTGTTTTGGTTCTTCTCATGTTTTATTCTTTTTGGTTATTAATTATGATGTTTTTATGTTTATTTCCTGAGTGTATATCAGTAGTTTGGCAAATATACGAAAATATATTCTTTTGTGAAGCTAATTTTTGTGTTTTTTACATATTTTTTTGTAAAAATGATGCGGGATTGAGATTTTCTGTGTACTTTTGGAAAATGACTAATTAAATTTGATATAAATATGGCTAATTACGTAATTGGTATAGACCTTGGCGGTACAAATACCGTTATCGGTCTTGTTGACGTCGATGGCAAGATTCTTGCAAAGGACGATTCTGTTAAAACACAAAAATATGCTGAGCTTGGCGATTACGCCGATGCTGTCGTTGCTGTTATCAAAAAGCTCGCGGCTGAGAACTCTGTGGCAATGGAGGATATCGAGGGTATCGGTGTAGGTGCTCCTATGGGCAACTATTATAGCGGTGATATCGAGAATGCAGCCAACCTGCCTTGGAAAGGTCGTGTGCCTCTGGGACGCGTACTTACCGAGAAGAGCGGACTTCCTGCAAAGGTTACCAATGATGCCAATGCGGCAGCTATCGGCGAGATGAAATATGGTGCGGCAAAGGGTATGCGCGACTTTATTGTCATTACTCTCGGTACAGGCGTGGGTAGCGGTATCGTTTCAGGTGGCAACCTTATCTACGGCCACGATGGTCTTGCCGGTGAACTTGGACACGTTACAGCTTATGCGCGTGAGGGTCGTCAGTGTGGTTGTGGCCGTATCGACTGTCTCGAAACATATGCTTCGGCAACAGGCTTCGTGAGAACTGCAAAAATGTGGCTCGAAACACGCGACGATGCTACCGTGCTCCGCAATATTGCTCCCGAGGAGCTTACTTCGAAGATGATTTACGATGCGGCTGTCGAGGGTGATGCTTTTGCCAAGGAGCTGTTTGAGTTTACCGGTGCAATCCTCGGCGAGGCATTCTGCGACTTTATCGCATTCTCTGTGCCTCAGGCTATTATCCTCTTCGGCGGTCTTGCAAACGCCGGCGAACTTCTCTTGTCGCCCATCCGCACACGCATGAACGAGAAGGTGGTATCTTTCTGGAAGAACAAGGTGGATATTCTTCAGTCAAGCCTTTCGGGCGCAGATGCTGCTGTTCTTGGCGCATCGGCTTTGGGCTGGAAGTAGTCCTTATCATATACGCGGCAGGCGGCAGTTCCGAAACTGCCGCCTGTCGCTGCTTTTTGTCCATATAACAATCTTGGATGCAGTTTTGTTCGCATAATTTTTCTTTTTTGTGGGCTTCTAACATAAATTAAGTGCTTCCTTTTTTTTATTTGATGTTAAATTATTATTTTTGCGATATAATGCGTTTGCTGTATTCCTTTGCGGGAAGTGCGGTTGCGTGGCAGTGAATTTGTAAAAATATTGAACTATGAGACAGTATATTGATTTTTTTGGAAAAACGCTATTGGGCTATTTTTTGGCGATTGTTGCATTTCTGATGCTTGGAACGATTCCCGTTGCAGCACAGACGACAAAAAGCGATTCCATCTATTATGTCCACCGCAATAACGGCGAGGGAGTGTTTGCTTTGCCCGACTCTTTGGTTAAGAGTTTTGAACAGACCGGTGGCAAGTTGAATTTCTATCTTCTGAACGACAGCCTTATTTCATTCGTCGGCAGCGAAGTGGATTCAGTGTCGCGTGCAATGTATGGTGCTCCCCGCATCACTTCGTTCAAGATAAACAACAAGTACAATGCCGACCTCGACAATGATGTCTACTGTGTCATAAGCGGAGACCGCATATATGGCGACATGGGCAATATGCTGGGAAAGGATCTGCGTCCTTCATTTGAGACCGACCGCGAGGCTTTGGTTTATGTGGATACAGTGAGGCAGTACACCCGTACTTCACGTGTGCGCTTTGATAAGGAAGTTATATATACGGTAACCGACAGTACCCCCGGAGTGATAATTGACCGCGCATTTGTGAAGGCTGTGTATGAAAGTGATTCTCTGCTGGAGATTCCGCTGACGGTTGATATGCTTTCTACGAATGCCCCCACGACTACCGGTAACACATTGGATAAGGCAATCGATAACAATCCCGGGACTTTCTACCACTGTACAAGTTCTGCCGACAGAGGTACATATGAGGTGTTGCCGCTCGACTCTTGTCCGTTTATCGATATTAAACTCAATGAACGTAAAAAGGAGTTCGCATTCTTCTACATGACTCGTCACGACACCGACTCACGACAGCCCTTGGCATTCAATATCTATGTGAGCAACGATCAGTATTCATGGGCTCTCGTCGATTCGTTCGGTGTTGAGGACGGAATCCCTGCAACGGGGGCAAATGCCGAATTCCTGTCGCCTGTGATGGATGCCGGACGTTATGTGCGTTACATACGCGTGGAGTGCTCGAAGAGTAACTACAAGAACTACCTCTGCCTTGCCGAACTTAAACTTTATGAGCCTAATAAGGTAATAGCCAATCCTCCCCAAGACTACTATCAGTATTTTACCCGCCCCATCGGCAGGGAGTATAAAGTGAACCTTGATTTCCGCGCCGACAAGGCTGGCGTACCCCGTATAGATGTAGATATCGACGGCGGCCAGCGTATAACAAGCAAGGATATTTGGTTGAAGGCGAAATTTACGCTCAACGGCAACGGTATGTACGAGTCTGTCGAGGACTCGATACAGATTAAAGGTCGCGGAAACAGTTCATGGCACTGGTCGAAAAAGCCCTACACAATAAAATTTGCCGAAAAGACCAAACTTTGCGGACTGAAGAAGGGTAAGCGTTGGAATCTTATGTCCAACCATCAGGATGTTACCGAGATGATGAATGCTACCATCTTCAAGGCCGGTCGAATAGTAGGTGCGCCCTATCAGCCTCACAGCATTCCCATCGAACTCTATGTGAACGGCGATTATTATGGTTGCTATACACTTACTGAGCATGTGGGCATCCACAACAACTGCGTCGACGAGGATGATTGGTCGGTGATGATTGAACTTGACTCATATTTCGACGAGACATACAAATTCCATTCTGCATTCTTTGGCCTGCCTGTGAATGTAAAGAACCCTGATTTCTCTGAAGAGGGCTGTCCCATTACACTCTCAGAGGTAAAGAACGACTGGAATGAATTTGAGGATCAGTTGCGCCGCAAGAAAGATTTAACCGAGCATCTGAGCATAGACACATTCGCAATGTTCATGTTCATGAACGACCTTTGCGGTAACACCGAACTCAACCACCCGAAGAGTACATTCCTTTACAAACCCCACGGGACTGACAGATTCATCTTCGGTCCGGGATGGGACTTCGACTGGGGCTTCGGTTATCAGACAAACGGACGATATTTCGTTACCTACTCATACAAGACAATCGGCGTGATGAGCGGCAGCGGCTGCACATTCTTCAACGCAATGATGAGTCACGAGGATATTCTGCGTCAGTACTACTTCTTGTGGAAGAACTTTGTTGAGAACAACGGTCTCGAGGAGCTTCTCAACTGGATGGACGACTACTATGCATACGCCAAACCGTCGTATGAGCACAGTATGCAGAACGGACTATCAAACTACTCATACGCATCATACTTCGAAACATTCAAGACATGGTTGAGGAACAGAGTGGACTACATCTACAACAACCTCACTGTGTTTGACGTGCCCCTTGGCATCGAGGAGGAAAAGTGGCTCGAAGCAAACGACAAGTGCGAAGAGCACAACGGCATGATTGTAACCGTAAAGGGTGGAGCGCTTGCCATAGAATCCACAGTGGAGACAACACTTAAAATTTATAGAGTGGACGGCACAGTAGCCGGAGAAATAGAGGTCGGTCTCGGAGAAAATATCTACCCCCTCGCACCCAGAGGAATGATAATAGTGAACGGACAGCGCATATATTTGAAACCTATGTAATTTGCAAACAATGGAATTGAAGGACAAACTGGCTAAAATAGCATCATACACGCTCATAGGTGCGGCAGCGCTACCTATAGTAAGTTGCAGGGAGAAGGTCGAAGAAAAGAAGATGAACATCCTCTTCATTATGTGCGACGACCACTCCTACCAGACAATAAGTGCGTACGACAACCGTTACATCAGTACACCCAATATCGACCGTATAGCCGGTGACGGAGTGAAATTCGTCAACAGTTTTGTTGCAAACTCGCTCAGCGGTCCCAGTCGTGCCTGTATGCTCACAGGCAAGCATAGCCACACTAACGGGTTTACCGACAATACCCGCAGTTTCGACGGTTCGCAACAGACATTCCCCAAACTGTTGCAGAAGAGCGGATATGAGACAGCCGTAATAGGAAAATGGCATCTTGTAACCGATCCTACCGGGTTCGACCATTGGGATATACTCATAGGGCAGGGCGACTACTACAATCCTACCTTTATAAATAACGGTGAGAAGGTGCAACGCAAAGGCTATGCAACCAACATCACCACCGACCTTGCGATAGAGTGGCTCGACAACGGACGCGACAAGCAGAAGCCTTTCTGTCTGCTGCTGCACCACAAAGCACCCCACAGAACATGGATGCCCGACACCTGCGACTTCAAACTCTTCAGCGACAAGGAATTTGCGCTCCCCGAGAATTTCTACGACAACTATGAAGGCAGAATTGCAGCCGCCGCGCAGGAGATGTCCATTGTGAAGGATATGGATCTTGTCTACGACCTTAAACTTGCCGATAAGGAAAATGAAATACATTCCAATGAGAATCTCGAAAAGATTGGTCGCCACATGTACAGCAATATGGATGCAGCGCAGAAGGCTGCGTGGGATGCCCACTACGATGCTGTGATTGCTGACTTCAAGAAGCAGGGACTCACAGGCAAGGCACTCGACGAATGGAAGTTCCGCCAGTATATGCGCGACTATCTCAGGGTAATCACATCCATCGACCGCAACGTGGGCAGGGTGCTCGACTACCTGAAGGAGAGCGGACTCGAAGATAACACCCTTGTGGTTTACACCTCCGATCAGGGATTCTACATGGGAGAGCATGGATGGTTCGACAAACGCTTCATGTACGAAGAGTCTTTCAGAACACCGTTGCTGATGCGTTTGCCCGGTGGTGCAAAAGGAGAGGCTGCCGAACTTGTACAGAATATAGACTATGCAGCCACATTCCTCGATGTTGCAGGTGTGGACATACCCCAAGATATTCAGGGCGTGTCGTTGCTGCCCCTGCTCAAAGGCGAAAAGAGCATCGAAGGACGCGATGCCATCTACTACCACTTCTTCGAATACCCCGCCGAGCATATGGTCAAGAAGCACTACGGTGTCCGTACCGACCGTTACAAACTCATACACTTCTACGACGATATTGATGCGTGGGAACTTTACGACCTTGAAAAGGATCCCTCTGAGATGAACAATATCTACGGCAAGGAGGGTACAGAGGCAATAACCGCGGAACTGAAAAAGCGTCTCGTTGAATTGCAGAAAGAGTACGGCGAAGAGGAGTATATAGCACAGTAATTCCAATTGTGGCAGAGTAGAGGTATGAAGAGCAACAGCAGAAACAATATACATCTGTCGGATGTAGCCAAGATGAAGCGTCCGCCGGCATTCACCACAATGGTGAAGCCTGTAGGTGCCACCTGCAACCTCGACTGCTCGTATTGCTACTACCGCGACAAAGCCGAAATATACAGTGCTCCGCAAAACCGCATGACCGATGATGTGCTCGAAGAGTATGTGCGTCAGTATCTCGAAGCGGTCAATCTGCCGACTGTTACCTTCTGCTGGCACGGCGGAGAACCTCTGCTTGCAGGCATCGATTTCTACCGCAAGGCTGTGGAACTGCAACAACGCTACGCAGCCGGACGACAGATAGAGAACACCTTGCAGACAAACGGCACACTTGTAAACGATGAGTGGTGCGACTTCTTCAGTGAGAACAATTTCCTTGTGGGCGTGTCGCTCGACGGCCCCGAAGAGGTGCACGATGCCTATCGCCGCGACTGCGGCGGTGCTCCCACATTCGGCAAGGTGATGCAGGCTGTGGAGAAGATGCACAACCGCAAGGTGGAATACAATATACTTGCCACTGTAAACTCAAGAAGCGAAGGGCGCGGAAAAGAGATATACCGATTCCTGCGCGGAATAAGCAACTTCATACAGTTCCTGCCGGTTGTGGTATATGTGCAGCTGCGCGAAGGCAGGCGTCCGCTTATAGTCTCACCCGATGTCGAAGGTGCAACCCCCGCACCCTGGTCGGTTTCGGCAAGAGGCTTCGGGGAATTCATGTGCGATGTGTTCGACGAATGGATAAAGTGCGATGTGGGAAGCCGCTTTGTGCAACTGTTCGATATAACGCTTGCCAACTGGTGCGGAGTACCCCCGTCGCTATGTGCCTTCTGCGAGACCTGCGGCGATGCCCCTGTCGTAGAGTACAACGGCGATGTATATTCGTGCGACCACTTTGTCTACCCCGAATACCGTTTGGGGAACATACTCTCCTCGACGCTTGTTGAAATGTATACCTCGCAGGAACAACAGGCTTTCGGGCGTGACAAACGCGAAGCATTGCCCATGGAGTGCAAAAGGTGCACATATAACTTTCTCTGCCGTGGCGAATGTCCCAAGCACCGCTTCGCAACATCGCAGAGGGGCGAACCATATATGAATACGCTGTGCGAGGGGTACAAACTCTTCTTCAGGCACACCGACCCATATATGCGCCACATGAAAATGCTGTTACAGAAAGAGCGCCCGCCAATGGAAGTGATGCATTGGGCGCGCGAACGCAATAAAACAATATAAATTGTATATATTATGGAAAGAAAATTTGTGTTGCCGAAAATCGGCGAATTATCAACAACAGTCTCAGTAGACAGTATATGCAGATACGAAAAGGTACCCACAAGCATTCACCCCACAGAGGATGATGGTGTCAAATATGCTGCATCATTAGTAGTAAAGGCTATAAATGAACATAAAGGCGAATCGAATTTTGTACTCGGTCTCTCGACAGGCCGCTCACCTCTTGGCCTTTACAAAGAACTTGTAAAAATCTATAAGAATGGCGGTGTGAGCTTCAAGAATGTCGAAGTGTACAGCCTCGACGAGTTCTATCCTATGGATCCCGCTTCGCCCCGCAGCCGCAACTACCGCATACACGAGGAACTTCTTCACCACGTTGACATCCTCCCCGAAAATGTGCATTTCCCCGACACCACTGTGCCGATGGACAAGGTCAACGACTACTGCGAGGCACTCGAAGAGAAGGTAAGCGGAAAGATAGACCTCATGATTATGGGTGTCGGCGAACTTGGTCAGGTGGGCTTCAATGAGCCGGGTGCATACGCAAAATCAACTACCCGTCGTGTGCAGTTGAGCTACAACTCGCGCAAGACACAGGACAGCTTCTTCGCAAATCCCAACGATGTTCCCAAGATGGCAATCACAATGGGACTCGACACAATAATGAAGTCCAAGAAGGTCATTCTTATTATTTGGGGCGAGGATAAGGCAAAAGTGGCATACGATCTTATCGAGGGAGTAGAGGATGAGAACATACCCGTAACCTGCTTGCAGGAACACTCTGATATTCAGGTGGTGATAGATGAAAATGCGGCTCAGGAACTTACCCGCGTAAAGAGTCCGTGGCTTATAGCTCCTCCCGTAGAGTGGTCGCCCAAACTGATAAGAAAAGCAGTCCTTTGGCTCTGCGAGACAGTGAAAAAGCCTATTCTGAAGCTCACCAATCAGGATTATGTTAAAAATTCACTCACCGACCTTCTCGAAAGAGTGGATACATACGACAATATCAACATTCGTGTGTTCAACGACATACAGCATATAATCTCAGGATGGCCCGGCGGAAAGCCCAATGCCGACGACTCCACACGTCCCGTTCCTTCGTCTCCCTACCCCAAGAGAGTAATTATATTCTCTCCCCA
>JAFYLO010000023.1 GCA_017557045.1 Bacteroidaceae bacterium
CAGATTGCTTATGACATTCTCCTGTATTCCCGGGAAAAGCGTAAGTACAATCACATTGGTATCCAAATTGAAATGAGGCTTCAAAGGCTGTGAAAAATCCACTTTCGCAATCTTATCCCTATCGTACTTGATATTTATTCCGGCTACCGCAAGCGGAGGATAGTTATAGGAACGGAAAGCATCGAAATTCTCGGCATTTATCTTAGTGGTGCGATTGCCACGCAACAGGCAGTTTTCGAAAAAGATGCACACCTCAGGCACAAGCGGCCGTCCCTGCTCGTCACGCGCCGATGCAATTTCAATGGCGGTAATGAGATTCTCTTTACCATCGGTGCGCAACATACCTATGGGCAATTGGCTGCCGGTGAGCACCACCGGCTTGCACAACCCTTCGAGCATAAAGCTGAGTGCAGAAGCTGTATAAGCCATAGTATCAGTACCATGCAGTATAACAAAGCCATCGTACTTATGGTAATTGCCGCTGATTATGCGCACAAGTTCACTCCACACCGAGGGGTGCATATCCGACGAGTCGATGGGCTTTGCAAACTGATGCACATCGATCCTGCACTCGAAGCGTTTGAGTTCGGGCACATTGCGGATAAGTCTCTCAAAAGCAAAACTCTCAAGAGCACCGGTCTCACTGTTCTGTATCATTCCTATCGTACCTCCGGTGTAGATGAGCAGCACCGCAGGGGTATTATTCTGTTCCATTGAAATATAAGTGAGGTTCTATAAGAAACTGTTTCTAAAATTTACGAACACGGTAAAATTAACTCTTCCTTATCGAAACACAAAATTTCGCGCCCATAAAAAAGCAAAAATCGCGAATTATAGCGGTTTATAAGGTTAATTCCATGCTGTTTACTTTTATTATCTCACCCGTTTGCACTATCTTTGCAATTAACATTGCGATAATAAGCTGCACTCGCTGTAAACAAAAACAAAAAGAACAATGGAACAATCAACAAAAGGCATGCTACAGACAGCAATGCAATACGGCACCAACCTCGGCATATTCTGGATAGTGGCATTTGCTGTATACGTAATTTCGATAACCACAAAAGAGCTCTCGCTGCTGTTCCTGATGCTGCTCGCTGCAGCACCGGTATATGCAGGATACCTTGGAATGAAATACAGAAAGAAGGAGTGTGAAAACAAGCTCACTTTTCTCAACGCATGGTCATTCATGATAATCATCTACACCTGCGCCTCGGTACTCTCGGCAATAGCCTGCTACATATACTTCTACTTCATCGATGGCGGGACTATGCTCACTGCCTTCAAGGAGCAGATAGACATATACACCTCCATGGAGATTGGCGATGAGATGAAAAATGCATTCAACGAGACATACGACATACTCTCCAAACTCAACGCAAGCGACATATGCATACAGTACTTCACAAGCAACCTGTTCATCTCCTCGATACTTGCGCCCCTAACTTCAATATTCGTTTATAAAAAATAACACTATGGATATATCAGTAATAATCCCCCTCTTCAACGAAGCCGAGTCCCTACCCGAACTTACAGCATGGATAGAGCGTGTGATGAAAGAGAACAAATACACATACGAAATAATCTTCATCAACGACGGCAGTACCGACAATTCGTGGGAGGTAATCGAAAAGCTGCAACAGAGCAACGACTGCATACACGCAATAAAATTCCGTCGCAACTACGGAAAATCGCCCGCCCTCTACTGCGGATTCGAGCGTGCCAAAGGCAACGTAGTCATCACAATGGATGCCGACCTTCAGGACAGCCCCGACGAAATCCCCATCCTCTACCGCATGGTAACCGAAGAGGGATACGACCTTGTATCGGGATACAAGCAGAAGCGCTACGACCCGCTGACAAAGACCATCCCCACAAAATTGTTCAATGCCACTGCACGCAAAGTTTCGGGTATCAAGAACCTGCACGACTTCAACTGCGGCCTCAAGGCATACAGAAACGAAGTAATAAAGAGCATAGAGGTCTACGGCGATATGCACCGCTATATACCCTACCTTGCCAAGAATGCAGGATTCTCAAAGATAGGCGAACTTGTAGTGCACCATCAGGCGCGTAAATACGGCAAGAGCAAATTCGGCATCAGCCGCTTCTTCCACGGCTACCTCGACCTTATGTCGCTGTGGTTCCTCTCGAAGTTCGGCTACCGCCCCATGCACATATTCGGTCTTTGGGGAACGCTCATGTTCTTCATAGGCTTCATCTCCGCAGCCATACTCGGAGCAAGCAAGCTGTATGCCCTCGCAAATGGCATCCCCTTCCGCCTTGTAACCGACTCGCCCTACTTCTACATATCACTGACGATGATGATACTCGGCACACAGCTGTTCCTCACCGGATTCCTTGCCGAACTTGTGAGCCGCACATCCACCGAGCGCAACAAATACAACATTGCCAAAGAGATATAAGATGAGACACATATCAGCCATACTCACAGCAATCGTGCTGTTTATAACCGCATCGTGCGACAACGGAGCCGACTGCAACATCAACAACGTAGCCTACAACCGCATACAGTTGTACAGCGCCATTGCCGACGGCGACACAATCGTAAGTGGCAAATACAGCTACCCCGACACCCTCACCGTCAAGTTGGTGGTAAACGGCAACGACAGCATCATAGTGAACAGACTCGTGGGAGCATCGGAGCTGCAACTGCCCATCTGCTTCACACAGGAGTGCGACACATTAGTATTCGAATACAGCGGAGCCGACAACGACACACTCTACATAGAGCACACAAACATCCCCTATTTCGTATCCTCGGACTGCGGAATGGCAATGTACCACCATCTGACAGGGCTGCGCCACACCCACAGCCTCATAGACTCAGCAGCAATAAAAGAAGCATTCATCAACTACGACTGGAATGAAAATATTAAACTATATATTATTGAGTAGCTTTCTACTCCTCGCAACAGCAGTGCCCGCCGCAGCACAGGAAAAGCGCGACACCTCCACAGAGGAGAGCCCCTTGAAATTCAAAGGGCTGATGTTATCGACCGACATTTTCGGTTACCTCTACTCATTCATCGAAGATGGCACAAGCGGCGAAATTGCCCTCGAAGCCAACCTCGGCGACCGCTTCTTCCCCGTAGTTGAAGCCGGATACGGAGGTGTAGACTTCACAGATGAGAACTTCGGCATACACTACAAGACAAACGCCCCCTTCTTCCGCGCCGGACTCAACTACAACTTCAGCTATGTGAAAGGCAAGGCACAGCGCCCCAACTATGTCTACGGAGCAGCCCGCTTCGCATGTAGCAAAATGGATTACGACATAAGCTCTCCCCCCCTCCACGACCCCGTATGGGGCGGCGAACTGCCATTCTCGCGCAACGATGTCAACGGCTTTGCAAGTTGGCTGGAACTGGGTGTGGGAGTCAATGTGAAAATTTGGAAAAACTTCCGCATGGGCTGGTGCGTACGCTACAAGGCAAGAATAAACGTAGTGAACAGTGCAAACTCAAACGTAGGCTACATACCCGGATTCGGCAGGAACCGACACACCTGCTTCGGAGCAACATACAGCCTCATTTACGAACTACCATTCAAATAATCAAATATGATTATGCGATATTATACCCAAAAGAACAGATTTAACTCTTTAAACTATTGAATTTAAATCAATAAAACTCTCCCTCTTGGATAAGAGGGAGTACCCGAAGGGGGAGGGAGTTCGAATGAAGACACAAGCAAAAAGTTTCAAACTCCTCAGTCTTTAAACGCTTTTGCGTTTGAATCCACCTCCTAGTAGAGGAGCTTATATAAATTGTTGAAGGATGGAGTGTCCAATATCGAATTCACGTTAATTTCCAACAACAGTTCAATTAGGTAATAAATTTGATAATCATTAATCAAAAATATAATGAAACGCTGGCAAATAATATTCTTAGTGTTCCTCATCGTTGCAACAGCAATGATACTCACAAAGAACACCCCATACCACACTGACGAAGGAAGAATCTTCGGCACCTCTTACCGCATAACATACAAGCACAAGGAGAACCTCCACGAAGATATAAAGAACATACTACAGCAGGTGGACAATTCACTCTCCCCATTCAACAAAAATTCCACTATAAGCAAGATAAACAACAACGAGGGGAACGAGCCCGACAGCATGTTCCTATATATCTTCGGAATGGCACAGGAGGTATCCGAAGAGACCTCAGGAGCATTCGACATAACAGTTGCACCTCTTGTAAATGCATGGGGCTTCGGATTCAAGCAGGGCATCACCCCCGACTCCCTCACAATAGACAGTCTCAGGAACTTCACCGGATACAAGAAGATAAGCATTGCTGGCGGCAAGGTTGTGAAACAACACCCCGAAACAATGCTCAACTGCAGCGCAATAGCCAAAGGATACGGTTGCGACGCAGTAGCCCACATGCTCCACTGCAAAGGCATAGAAGACTACATGGTGGAAATAGGAGGCGAGGTTGTCCTCAAAGGCAGGAACAAGAAAAATGTGCCGTGGGTGATAGGCATCAACAAGCCCTCGGAAGATGGCAGGAACGAATTGCAGACAGTGCTGCAGCTCACCGATTGCTGCATGGCAACCTCGGGCAACTACCGCAACTTCCGCTTCGTTGACGGCAAGAAGGTATCACACACCATTAACCCGCAGACAGGATACCCCGCCAACAATTCGTTGCTCTCGGCAACAGTTATAACCGACGAATGTGCCTACGCCGATGCGCTTGCTACAGCATTCATGGTAATGGGCAAAGATAAGGCAATGGAATATTGTAACAACAATCCCAAGATAGAGGCATACTTCATCTACGCCGACGAAAAAGGCAACATGCAGACCGTGTCTACAGAGGGATTCAATAAGTATATAAAAAGATGAAAAAGATACGCTTCGGAGTAGTAGGCACCAACAACATCACCGACAGAGTGATAGCAGGCGGCCTCGAAGACGAAAGATTCGAACTTGTGGCAGTGTGCTCGCGCACACGCGAAAGAGCCGAGGAGTTTGCAGCCAAGCACAACATTCCCCACATATTCACTTCACTCGAAGAGATGGCAGAAAGCCCGCTTGTCGATGCAATATACATTGCCACTCCCAACTATGTACATGCCGCACAAAGCATACTCTGCATGAACCGTGGCAAGCACGTGCTGTGCGAAAAGCCGCTCGCATCCAATGCCCGCGAAGCATCCGAAATGATAGCAACGGCACGCAAGAACAATGTACTGCTGATGGAGGCTATGATTTCCACGCTGAACCCCAATTTTGCAATAGTAAGAGAGGAGATAAAAAGGCTGGGAACCATACGCCGCTACTTTTCGAGCTACTGCCAATACTCATCGCGCTACGACAAGTTCAAGGAGGGCACCATCCTCAACGCCTTCAAGCCCGAACTCTCCAACGGCGCAGTGATGGACATAGGCATATACACCATCTACCCGATGATAACCCTCTTCGGCCGCCCCGAAAAGATAGAGGCACAGGGTATAAAACTACACACAGGAGTCGACGGACAGGGAGCAGTGAATTTCCAATACAAGGATATGAACGCAACAGTGCTCTACTCTAAGATTGCAAATTCGGCCCTACCCACAGAGATTGAAGGCGAAGAGGGCAATCTGTTGCTCGACAAGATACATATAACCGGCAAGGTAGACTACATTCCGCGCCGCAAGACCGAGCAAGGCAGGGAGCAGGACTACTCAAGCACCTCCATAGGCCGCCCCCTCGACCACAGCGAATACTACTACGAAATAAAGGAATTCATAGATATTCTCGAACGCGGAGAAAGGGAATCTGCCGTCAACAGCCACGAAAATTCCCTTGCCACAATGGAGACGATAGACGAAATACGCTGTCAGATGGGCGTACACTACCCTGCCGATGAAGCATAAAGACTTTAACAAAAACAACGCGAACTGATAGAAATCCACCAATAGAGTACTCTATAACTACAAAACAACAAAGAATATGAATACATTTGTAGACGAATATGGAGTAACCTATTCAGAGGACAAAAAGGTCCTTATCAAGGGAAACGAAAAATTGGAGGAGTACACTGTACCTCAAGGTACAGAGATAATCGGCAAAGATGCTTGGGGAAAAATGGGAAGCCTCAAAAAGATAGTCCTTCCCGAAGGGCTGTTGGAGATTGGGGAGTTGGCATTTTCAGGCTGCACAGGATTGACAGACCTGCAAATTCCATCAACCGTCAGGGAGATTGGCCCCTACGCATTCGAATTCACCATGCTACGCACGGCTGTAATCCCAGAAGGCGTCAAGGTGCTCTGTAACGATGTTTTCGACGGATGTTTCCTTTTGGATTTTGTAGTTTTGCCAAGCACACTCGAACGCATTGAGGACTATGCATTCTGCAGTTGCCAATCGGCCAAAATTATGCTTATGGCAGGCAAACGCAAGTTGAATTATATCGACGACAGCGCAATAGACAACAACACAATTTTCTTTGTGCCCTACGAACTGAGAGCAGAATACGCCGAGACATTCGAGAACAATCGCGATCGCTTTTTTGGTGTCAAGATTATGCCCGAAGAGAAAAAGGCTTATATCTATTCGCCTCTCGATGCACTTATAGGAGAGTTACCTGTATCATTTGCCAATGATTAAAATTCAATTTAATAATCATATAATATATAAAAAATCAATCGCGGCAGACATAAATCTGTCGCGATTGATTTTTTTTATAATGTATAATAAGTTACTTCTTCTTGAACTCAGCGTCGAACTGTTTGATAGCCTCGCTTCCCTCTGTGCAGGCACAAGGACCGGAGATACAGCCGCCGGGGCAAGACATCACCTCAATCATGCGTGTGGGGCATTTGCCTGTCTTTGCATAGCCACGCAGAAGAGCAATGTTCTTTCTGTTAAGGTCGGCAATGACAGTACCCTGCAATGTGGGATCGCCAATCTTGTTCTTAACAGCTGTGAACACACCCAATGTCTTTGCATATCCGTGAGAATCCTTCGATGCAACCTCGGTGGGTGTGAAGGGCTCGCATGCGTCAATCTCAATTTCCAGACCCTTCATCACAGCGTCGAGTTCGCGGAATGTCCATACGAAGTCTACATTTGCATCCTCGCGTCCTTCGGCCTTCTTAGAAGCACAGGGAGCGATGAATACTGTGACGCCCTCGGGGTGCTTCTCCTTAGCATACTCTGCTGTGTAGTGCATGGGCGAACCTGTGTGAGAGATATACTTAACAAGGTCGGGTATGTGCTTGCGTGCAAGGTTAACGTACGCAGGGCAGCAGCTTGTTGTCATGAAGGGAGCACCCTCCTCTATCTTCTCGATAAGCTCTGCCGACTCGCGGCGTGTGGTCTCCTCAGCACCGTATGCAACCTCGATTACATCGTCGAAGCCGATTGCCTTGATAGCGCCGAATACCTGCTCTATTGACTTGCCGAACTGTGCAAGGACAGCGGGAGCAACCATCGCAATCACCTTCTTGCCCTCGCGCATACGCTTGAGAACATCGAATACAGCACAATTGTCGAAGATAGCACCGAAGGGACAAGCGTTAAGGCACTTTCCGCAATAGATACACTTGTCGGGATCGATGTGCTCAACACCATACTCGTCCTTAGAGATAGCCTTTACGGGGCATGCCTCCTCACAAGGTACGGGCATATATACAATTGCATGATAGGGGCAAGCCTGGTGGCACTTGCCACAGCTGATACACTTGTCGTGGTCGATGACAGCCTTGCCGTCCTGGTCGTACGAGATAGCATCCTTGGGACAGTTGTTGTAACAGGGACGCGCTGCACATCCGCGACAGAGGTTAGAAACTTCGTAGTTAATCTTTACGCAAGAAGAACAAGCCTCGTCCATCACACTGAGAATACTCTTTTCGGGGTCGATATTCTCGCGCTCCATCATGCGCTTTGCATAGCTCGAAAGTGAAGCTGTCTCGTCAACCTCGTCAGTCATGTCGAAGCCGAGCATTGCCATTGTCTTATACTTTGTTACCGCACGCTCCTTGTGCACGCAGCAACGACCTGCAGGTTTCTGTTTGCGAGGGTGAAGCTCGATTGGCAGGGAGTCGATTTTCTCAAGCATTGTATCCTCACTCCACATTTTTACCAACTGCGCCAAAAGACGATAGCGCACAAACATCATATTGTTATTATATGCCATAGTTTTAAATTTTGCCGTAAAATTAGTAAAAAATAGTTGATTATAGTAATTTTGCATAAAGAAAAAATACAATTCGCCGAAAATGTACAGAAACAGCAATATCGAACTTATAAAAAAGCTCTCCTCTGCCGACAAAATCGAACACGCTGAGTGGATAAGACTTCTCACTGCGCTCAACAGCGAGGAGAGGGAATTTCTGCGACAATCGGCGGCAGATGTTGCCACTGAAAATTTCGGTCGTGGAGTATATGTGCGCGGGCTTATAGAGATAAGTTCATATTGCAGAAACAATTGCCATTATTGCGGTCTCAGGTGCAGCAATGCCTCAGCCGAAAGATACAGGCTCACAAAAGAGCAGGTGCTCGAATGTTGCGAATATGGCGCACAGTTGGGATTCAACACTTTTGTATTGCAAGGCGGCGAGGACCCTAAGCAGAATGACGCGTGGATAGCAGATGTTACGGCAGCCATCCGCGAAAAATTCCCCGACAAGGCCATCACCCTTTCGGTGGGCGAAAGAAGCAACGAGGCATACAATGCATTCCGCCGCGCAGGTGCCGACAGATACCTGTTGAGACACGAGACACGCAACGACGCACATTATGCAATGCTTCACCCGGAGAGCATGAGTGCCGCCAACAGACGAAATTGCCTTGAAGTGCTTAAACAGTTGGGGTTTCAAACGGGAACGGGAATGATGATAGGCTCGCCCGGTCAGAGCGTGGAGCATCTTACCGAGGACCTTATGTTCATAGACGAGCTTAAGCCGGAAATGATTGGGATAGGACCTTTTATTCCTGCAAAGAACACACCGTTCAACGACCATCCGGCAGGCAGCGTGGATACTACCCTGATACTGATTTCCTTGCTTAGATTACGCCACCCAAAGGCTTTGATACCTGCGACAACTGCGCTTGCCACACTTAGCGATGATGGAAGAAAAAGAGCCATACTCGCCGGAGCCAATGTGGTGATGCCCAACCTTTCGCCTTCAGATATAAGAAGCAAATATTCCATTTACGACAACAAGGCTGCCTACGGTTGCGAATCGGCAGGCGGGCTCGACAAACTGAATGTCGAACTTAGCACAATAGGCTATCATATTGACTTTGGACGCGGAGACTACAAATAAAACAAAATTATGCCCAACCTCGAAGTACAACATACCGAAGATGGTTCAGCCACACTCTTTGTGCCTGAACTCGACGAACACTATCATTCTGTAAAAGGAGCATATACCGAATCACTGCATATCTATCGCGATTGTGCTTATCTGTATGCCGCCGAACGCACGACCAATCGCCCCCTGCGCCTATTGGAGATAGGCTTCGGCACAGGATTGAATGCTGTTGTAACTGCAATGGTTGCTACCAATGAGCGCCCGGTAGAATATATCACATTGGAGAAATACCCTGTAGAGCCACAACTTATATGCAAGTTGGGTTACGATAATTTTGTTGATGCATCGCTCTTTTCAGCCATACACGCAGCGACGTGGGAACAGCCTATCGCCATCAAGCCTTGCTTCACTATAGAGAAACGGTGCTGCGACCTTACCGACACTGCTTTACCCGAAAATATCGACATTGTGTATTTCGATGCCTTTGCCCCCGAAAAACAGCCGGAGATGTGGAGTTCGGAAATCTTCACCCGCATCTATCATGCCATGCGTCAGGGCGGTGTGCTTACCACATATTGCGCAAAAGGTGCAATACGTCGCCTATTGCAGTCCACAGGATTCTCTGTAGAGCGTCTCGCCGGCCCCATCGGAGGAAAGCGCGAGATTCTGCGGGCAACTAAGATATAGGGACTCATTTGAAAGACGGATGGGCTTGAAACATTTGCTTGTGTATTCATTCAAACTCCCTCCCCCTACGGGTACTCCCTCTTAGCCAAGAGGGAGAGTCGTTTTTCAATTATTATTAAGTATAAGCATCTGCGATGCGCTCAAAATAAAACTTATTATGATATGAATCTGAATTTTTTCCAGCTTTCCCTTTGCTTATACAAGTTCAATAGAAATTCTAAATTTAAGCGCATTTTAAATGCTAATACTCATAACATCCGCATTACAAATGCGGATGGACAAGACTTTTATACCTTTGCTAATCTCTTTTAAATAAGAAACTTAAAAAAGCTGTCCCTCTTAAAGGGGGGCAACGCGGAATGGAGCGTTGCTTGCGACTACGGAATATTTATATTCCCAAAGTACCGAATTGCCGCGCCTCAAAATGAATAGAAAATAACAAAAAAGAACATTGAATATGCTTAACGAAAAACTCTATAGCACAGCGGTTTAGC
>JAFYLO010000024.1 GCA_017557045.1 Bacteroidaceae bacterium
ATGTATTCGTTCCTTTCTGTCTCGGTAAACTCGGGGGTAGTGTTGTGCTGTGCAGTCGAGTATTGGAGCAGGGCTGTAGCGCTTACAAGCAACATGAGGGCGATTGCCGCTGCTGCACTCCACCTTTTCATTGTGCTTAATGCAATGTAACGTCTTGCGGGCGTACCTTTCTCGGGAAGCTCGTTCATGAGCTTGCGGTGAAACTCCTCGAAATAGTTTTCGGGGGTGGTAAAAGGTCTTTTTCTGTTGTTTAGCTCTATTCTGTTCATAGCTTTGTTTTTGATGCTATCCGATTGTTTGACTATTGTTTCTCTGTTAGGTTTAAATGTGTTTGCCTTTTTTGCAAAAAATAACTTTCAGCAATTCTCTTTCAAATATTCTTCTATCTTCTTTGTTGCTATGTGGTACGATGTCTTCAATGATTCTATGCTTGTGCCTAATATTGCCGACATCTCTTCGTAGCTTATATCCTCGTAGTATCTCATGTTGAAGACCATGCGTTGTCTGGGTGGCAGTGTCCGGATTGCAGCCTGAATGTGTGCGTCGGCACTGTCGCCGTTGAAGTATATGTCGCCTTCGAGTTGCTCCACTGTGTCTGCTTCGAGTGAATCTAAGGGTATGGTCGTTTTCCGTCTGTCGAGGAATGTGAGTGTTTCGTTTATGGCTATGCGGTAGAGCCATGTTGACACAAGTGATTCTCCTCGAAATTTATCAATGTTCGCCCATGCTTTCAGAAATGTGTTCTGTAACAGGTCGTTGCTGTCTTCGTGTGAGAGTACCATGTGGCGTATGTGCCAATAGAGGGGCTCACTGAATAGCTGCACCAACTGTGAGAATGCGGCACGCTGTTCGGCCGGGTTTTTCAGCCTGCGCTTAATCTCTTTTTCGTCCTTGTTGTTGGTGTGCATTTGTCTCTGTTGTATGTTCGTTTATCTATTAGACTTTTTTCGGAGCTTAAAGTTTAATGACGGATCATATTTTTATGGTAAGCCCCTCTTTGGCGAGGATGGTTGCCGGGAATATCTCCTGCGCTTGGGCGAGAAGAGGTGTCTCGTCGTCGTAACGCGATGAAAAGTGTCCTATCACCAACTTTTTTGCCTCTGCTTCGAGGGCTACTGCAGCTGCCTGTTGTGCCGTGCTGTGGAATGTGGCTGCGGCGCGTCCTTTTTCGCTCTCGGCAAATGTGGCTTCGTGGTAGAGAAGGTCTGCTCCTCTTATTTTTTCGATAAGTCCGGCGGGGACGGGGGTGGTGTCCGAGCAGTATACGTATCGGCGCGACGGGTCGGGGGGCGTGGTAAGCCGTTCGTTGGGAATTGTTTCGCCTTCGGGGGTTGTGTAGTCCTCGCCTTCTCTTATTCTCTGTCGTGCATATGTGGGGATATTGTAATATTCGGCCATCTCTCCACGCAGATGGCGTTTCTTAGGCTTTTCGCTGATGATGAACCCGCAGCATGGGATGCGGTGGTTCAGCGGCAATGTCTCTACGGTTACATTGTTGTCCTCATATATGATGCCTGCTGTCTTTGGGTTGATGTCGTGGAGTATCACTTCGTATTGCATTCCTTGACAGAAGTATTCAATCTGTGGCATAAGGAGGGTGCGCATCATGGGGTGGGCATAAATGTGCAGCGGGTGCCTGCGACCGAGGAGCCCGAAGGTTGAGATCAGTCCTATGAGGCCGAAGCAGTGGTCGCCGTGGAGGTGCGATATGAATATGTTGTTTATGCGCGAGAAGTGCTGGTGCGATTTTCTTATTTGCAGTTGTGTGCCTTCTCCGCAATCAATCATGAATAGTTCGTTGCCAACCCTTACTATCTGTGAACTTGGGTTGTGGCGGGTGGTGGGCAGTGCCGAGCCGCATCCCAATATGTGTACTTCGAATTGCTCCATAGTGTGCTGTGCTTTGCTAATGGTAGCAAAGGTAGTGCTTTTTTGTAATGTTGGTGCATGGATGTACTGTTTTTAGCTTATTTTTGTGATATGAGGGTTTTTAGATATGGAGTCTGTTCCGTTTTTCGTTTCTTTTGTGTATCTTCGCGGTTGAATAAACACAGGCAAAATGAAAATTCCGCGACGAGTATTATATCCGCTTCTTCTTGTGATTGCGTTTATCGTAGGTGAGATGATTTTTGTTGTTGAGGATAATGATATTATCGGACATTTGGGTGAAACATCCGAAGAACCGGCTCCTTCGCCATATGTGCATATATCGGGGCTGGACGAACATTTCAGGGATGCAGCAGACAGCATCGGATGGGATTGGACACTGTTGGCTGCTGTTTGTTACACTGAGTCGAAATTCGATTCGAACGCAGTTTCGCACGTAGGTGCGTTCGGGGTTATGCAGATGCTTCCTGCCACGCTCCGGTCTCTTGGTGTGCCCGATTCGTTGCATGGCGATACGCGCACGAATATTCATGCAGGTGCCCGTTATCTGAAGAGATTGGAACATGTTTTCCGTCGGATAAAGAGCTTTGACGAGCGTCTGAATTTTATCCTTGCTTCGTACAATGCCGGCATAGGGCAGGTGAACGATGCTATGGCACTTGCTCAGAAGTATGGCCGCAGCCGCTATGTGTGGCACAATGGGGTGGACACGTTTATGATTCTTAAGAAGTATCCTGAGTATTATAATGATTCGGTGTGCAAGTTGGGTGCCTTCAACAGTTCCGATGAAACTCTTCAGTTTGTGAATAAGGTTACAAGGCGATGGAAGCGTTATCAGAGTTTGCAGAAAGATTACGAGGATTCCTTGAAGGCAGCTTTGGGTATGAGTGATTCTCTATTTAATACATTGCGGTGATGAATATGCAGAGTGTTGAACTTTGCCGTCGTGTGCGTCTCGTCCGATGCGATGCCGATTTATTGTATGTCCGCGACATCGCCGACGGCGAGGATGCATTGCTCCGGGTTGTCGTGCCTGCTGACAAATGTTACGACTCATTGCGTAGCATCCTGCATCCGGGATGTCGTCTCAATCTGCTTGAGGTCGGTTGCAGTGGGGAGGTGCTTCTTCCGCGCAACATCATATACGAACCCGATTATCTTGTGGAAACAACCTCGCTGTGTGCCTGTATTCAGGAACATGGCAATTCGCCGCTGACATATATTCTCAACCTCTTCAAAGAGAGCAAGGCTACGCGACACACTCTGTTGGGAGAGGCAGCCAACTTATTCCTCGACGATGTAGTTAACGAGAGTGCCGGCAATGTGGCAACATACAAGGGCTCGGTTGCTAAATTTTTCCGCGAGTACCCTTTGCAACTTACTGCAACCGAGGGGATAGGTGCCGATTTTTTCAATGATATAAGCAATCAGTTCCAGAATATACGCACTACGGTGGCGCGGCTGCTCTCGCCGCTGAACAGCGACAATCAGGAGAGTATTCTTGTGGAGCCCTCATTCTTCTGTGAGGCTTTGGGCCTTCAAGGGCGTATCGACCTTTGGGACGGCGCTGCGGGGAACATAATAGAGCTTAAATCGGGCAAGGCCGACGAATTTAACCGTCGCGCCAAAGAGGAACATGTGCTTCAGATGTCGCTCTACAAGGAGATGCTCCGCTTCAATCTTGCCATCGAGGGTGAGAAAATAAAACCCCATCTTTTTTATTCGCGTTATCCCTCTGTCATGCACCGCGAAAGCAGCAGCGGGCAGATGGCATCTGCGCTGATGTTGCGCAACAGGATTGTGGCGCTCATGCATAGTCTCGCCGATGGTACGTTACGTCCCCGATTGGAGACTCTTACGGCAGACGACCTTAATACGGCCGGTACGGCATCGCGTCTTTGGAGCGCATACAAGCGTCCCGAAATTGCGCGTACGCTGTCGGCCATACAGGGTGCCGACAAGGCTATGAAAGACTATTTCTTCGGGAATATCTCATTCGTTGCCCGCGAAATGTGTATCGGGAAAACCGGTGGCGGCCGCGATGCTGCAAAGGGCGGCTTTTCGGAGACGTGGAATTTTACGAGGGAGGAAAAACTGGCAAATGGCAATATATTGTTGGGTCTTAAGATTGAACAGCTTGTAAACGAGGATGGAGTGTCGTCGATAGTATTCCGTCGTCCATCGTGCGACGAGGACTTTTTCCCGAATTTCCGCGCGGGAGATACGGCGTTCATATATATAGCCGACAAGGAGAGCGATTGTGCGGTAACAGGCTATGTTACCCGCGGAACGCTCACAGAGATTACGTCCGATAGGGTGGTGTTCAAGCTGAGGCACCGTCAGCGCAATCCACACATATTTCCTGCGGAGAGTATCTATGCTCTTGAACACGACCATCTTGACAGCACTGCACGAAGCTGTTTCCGCGAAATGTTTGCCCTGTTGCAGGCTCCGCGCGAGCGCCGCGAACTGATAATGGCCGAGCGCAAGCCCACGTTCAACCTTTCGGTGGAACTGAGTGGCGACTATGGCAACAGCCACATTAACACCATTGTAAGAAAGGCGAAGCAAGCTAATGAACTTTTTTTGCTTGTGGGGCCTCCGGGTACTGGAAAGACATCCAAGGCGCTCAGCAGCATGGTTCAGGAGTTTCATGGCGACGGGCAGTGCAATCTGCTGCTCGCGTCATTCACCAACCGTGCAGTCGACGAAATCTGTCAGGCGCTCGAATCTCTCCCCTCAAAGCCGCAGTACATACGCATTGGCAACGAATTTGCCTGTGTCCCCGAATATACCCCCCGCCTGCTGAAGAATGTGATTGCAGGTTGCACACGTCGCGAACAGATTTGCGACATTCTGCAATCGGTGCGTATCATTGTGGGTACAACCTCATCAATTTCGGGCCGTCAGGAACTTTTCGCAATGAAGAGATTCGATGTCGCAATCGTCGACGAGGCAACGCAGATTCTCGAAACGCAACTTGCCGGGCTTTTTGCCGCTACCACTCCCGACGGTGCATCGGCAATAGAGAAATTCATTCTCATAGGTGATCCCAAGCAGTTGCCGGCGGTAGTTGCGCAGTCGCCCGACGAGGCAAAGATAGATAGTCCCTTGTTGCAGGAGAGAGGTTTCACAAGCCATGCAGTCTCTTTCTTCGAGAGGGTGTACAATTACTACCGTAAGAATCCTTTACCCGAACTTACAGCCTCGCTATATGCTCAGGGGCGTATGCATCCGTTGGTGGGTACTTTTGCCAACAAATACTTCTATGGCAATATTTTGCAGCCTATCCCCTTGCCCCATCAGTCGGAGGAATTGTTCTATGAACAATATGATGCAGAAGACGAGATTGAGACAAGGCTGGCACGCAGGCGTACGGCATTTGTAACAACACATCCCTCCGAGGATGGCGAAAATCCAAAAATCAATCGCCACGAGGCGCGTTTGATAGCTGCACACATAGCCGCATACTGCCACCTGCGCCGGAAGAACGGTCTCGACTGCAATCCTTCGCGTGAGATTGGGGTGATTGTCCCCTTCCGCAATCAGATAGCAATGGTGATAAACGAAATTTCGTGTCTGGGGATAGATGGCACCGAAAATATTATAATTGATACGGTCGAGAGGTTTCAAGGTTCGCAGCGCGATGTTATTTTCTATGGGACAACAATATCTTCGCCTCAGATGATGGAGATTCTTTCGGTTCTTTCCGAAGATGAAAATGGCACTCCCATCGACCGCAAACTTAATGTGGCAGTAACACGCGCCCGTCGCCAGATGTTTGTCCTCGGAGTGCCCGAAGCTCTTGAGGCTTCGCCATTATATAGTGCCCTGATGCGAGAACTGTAAGTATGCTTCTCCTTAAGGGAGGTTCTATAAATTAGTAATTTATATTCTGTGCAGGGGGGGGCTGTTTCGGCCGCTTTTGGCTTTATTTTTGTATCTTTTTAATATTTGTTCAGTTGCGATGCCCGCATCGCGCCCTTACAAATATCAAAAATCTACTAAAAATAAAACTCAAAATCGTCGTGACCTAATTTATAGAACCTCCCTTAACCAATTTTCAGACAAATTGTTTGCAGAATTCGTGGATTTTTGCGAATATTGCATATATATTGCGTGTATAATGTTTGCGTTGTTCGTTGTATTGTTGGTAATACGCGGATAACCAATTATATACGTGATTTTTCATGCGTGTAACTATAAAAATCATAAAATAATAACTAATGAAAAAAACAGTGTTATTGATGCTCCTGTGCCTATCTACAGGACTATTGTTTGCAAGCGAAAATCCCAGATGGCTTCGCAATTGCAGAATCTCTCCCGACGGCTCTACAATCGCTTTCACGTACAAGGGCGACATTTTCACAGTGCCGGCAGCAGGAGGAGAGGCACGTCAGATTACCTCCCTCAACTCCTACGACACAACCCCGATATGGTCGCTCGATGGAGAATTTATCGTATTTTCATCGAACAGAGAGGGCAGTTTCGACCTCTACATTGTCTCCAAAAAGGGTGGAGTACCCAAGCGCCTGACAACAAACTCGGCAGCGGAGTACCCCGAAGCATTCCTCAACGGAAAGGAGATCCTTTACACAGCGGATATTATGCCCTCTACAGAGTACGGCCAGTTCCCCGGAGGCAACTTCAAACAGGTCTACAAAGTGTCGGTTGACGGCGGTCGCCCCGAACTCTTCTCTTCGGAGTATATGGAGGGTATCAGCATCGACAAAGCCGGAAAGAAGATTCTCTACAACGACAAAAAAGGCTACGAGGACAAGTGGCGCAAGCACCATCGTTCGTCAATCACCCGCGATGTTTGGGTGACAGATGTTGCAGGCGATAAAAAATTTACCAAACTGACAACATTCAACGGCGAGGACAGAAACCCCGTGTGGGGCGAGGGCGACGCGTTCTACTACCTCAGCGAGCAGGATGGTACTTACAACATCTTCCGCTCCTCAATTTCTGAGCCTTCGAAGCAGAAGCAGATAACCAAGCACAGCAAGCACCCTGTGCGCTTCCTTTCGGCTGCTGACAACGGCACACTCTGCTACGCATTCGATGGAGATATCTACACAGTGAAGGATGGCGGCTCGCCCAAAAAGGTAAGCGTTACACTCACAGCCGACCTTCGTCAGCCATCAAAATCACGTATGAACTTTACCGGTGGTGCATCGGCAATGGCGGTAAGCAAAGAGACCAACGAGGTTGCATTTGTGCAGCGCGGCGATGTTTTTGTTACCACAATGGATCACAGCGGTACACGCCGCATCACCGACACTCCCGAGCAGGAGCGCAACGTGGACATCAGCGCCGATGGTCGCACAATCATCTACTCGGCCGAGCGCAACGGACAGTGGGGTATATACAAGAGCGAAATTGTGCGCAAGGAGGACAAATACTTCACATACGCGGCAGAGATTAAGGAAGAACCTCTTGTTGTTGGCGAAAAGGCTGCTTTCCAGCCTACATTCTCGCCCGACGGCAAGGAGATTGCATTTTTGCAGGATCGTACAACACTCTGTGTCTACAACATAGAGTCGAAGAAGGTGCGCACAGTTCTCGATGGTAAATACAACTACTCATACAGTGACGGCGACCAGACATACGCATGGTCTCCCGACAGCAAATGGTTCCTTGCAAAATCAATTACCGTAGGCGGATGGAACAACACAGACATAGTGCTTGTAAAGGCCGATGGCAAGGGCGAAATGTATAACCTCACAGAGAGCGGATACTGCGACGAGAATCCCCGTTGGGTACTCGACGGCAAGGCCATGATATGGAGTTCCGACCGTGCAGGCTACCGCAGCCACGGCAGTTGGGGTGCTCATCGCGACGAATATATAATGTTCTTCGACGCTGATGCTTACGACAAGTTCAGAATGAACAAAGAGGAACTTGCTCTTGCCGAGGAGATGGAGAAATTGCAGAAGGAGGCCGACGAAAAGGCCCGCAAGGAGAAGGAGGAAAAAGAGAAGGACAAGAAGAAAAAGGATAAGAAGGATGATGAGAAAAAGGACGAAGAAAAGAAAGACGAAGAACTTAAATTCGACCTTGAAAACAGAAAGGATCGTATCGTTCGCCTTACCACCCACTCAATGTCTCTCGGCGACGCCATTCTCACAAAGAAGGGCGACAAACTTCTCTATCTCACCAGCTTCGAGGGTGGCGTAGACCTTTGGGAACGCAACTTCCGCGAGGGTAGCGACAAGATTGTTGTCCGCGGTCTCGGATGGGGTAAGCTCATCCCCGACAAGGAGTTGAAATATGCCTACATTGCAACAGGTGCAATGAAGCGCATCGACCTCAGCAACAACAGCGTACACAATATCTCATATAATGCTGAGTTCAACTACCGTCCCGCAGAGGAGCGCGAATATATCTTCAACCACATCTGGCAGCAGGTGAAGGACAAGTTCTACGAACCTAACCTTCACAATGTGGATTGGGAATACTATAAGAAGGAGTACAAGAAATTCCTTCCCTTCATCACCAACAATGTTGACTTTGCGGATATGTTGTCCGAACTTCTCGGAGAGCTCAACGCTTCGCACACAGGTGCACGTGCAAGCTTCGGCAACAGCTACCACACTGCCGTGCTCGGCGCGTTCTATGATGCAAGCTACGACAAGGACGGTCTCAAGATAAAGGAGGTTCTCAAAGGCGGTCCCCTCACACGTGCAAACACAAAAATAAAGGCCGGAACAATCATCGAAAAGGTCAACGGCAAGGAGATTAAGAAGGGCGAGGACTACTTCCCGCTGTTCGAAAATCTTGCAGGCAAGCGTGTACTCCTCTCGCTCTACAACCCCGACACCAAAGAGCATTACGAAGAGTGGGTGAAGCCCATCACTCAGGGTGCCGAATCCTCTCTGCGCTACAAGCGTTGGGTAGAGCGTCGTCGTGAAATCGTAGATTCAATCTCAGGCGGTCGCATAGGTTATGTGCATGTGGCTGCAATGAACAGCGAGAGTTTCCGCAATACATTCTCCGACCTTCTCGGCCGCGATCGCCACAAGGAGGCTGTGCTTGTCGATACCAGACACAATGGCGGAGGATGGCTGCACGAGGATCTTGCCACACTGCTCAGCGGCAAGGAGTACCAGCGCTTCATGCCCCGCGGAAAATATATCGGCAGCGATCCCTTCACCAAATGGAACAAGCCTTCGGCTGTGCTTGTCTGCGAGGACAACTACTCAAATGCCCACGGCTTCCCCACAGTTTACAAGGCTCTTGGCATAGGCAAACTCATCGGTACCCCCGTTCCCGGTACAATGACAGCCGTATGGTGGGAGACACAGATTAACGGCGAGGTAGTATTCGGTGTTCCTCAGGTCGGTGTTCAGGATAAGAATGGAAAATATCTCGAAAATCAGGAACTCCAGCCGGACATCTTGGTGTATAACTCTCCCGAAGATAACCTCAAAGGCAAGGATACACAGCTTGAGGCGGGTGTAAGACATCTGTTGGAGGTTATCGGCAAGAAGAAATAGTATTTGAATATTCTTTCAGATAGATATAGACAATAATGAAAAAGTTATATATTTTCGACCTCGACGGCACGCTGCTCGACACCGTTGCCGATCTTGGAAACAGTTGCAATCATGTGTTTGCCGAGGCGGGTTTCTCCACCCATCCTATCGAAGCATACTACAAGTTCGTGGGCAACGGCATTGCAAAGCTCATAGAGCGTGCACTGCCCGCCGATGCCTGCACAGAGGAAAATATCGAAAAATTGTTGCCTCCGTTCCGTGCATACTACGACCTGCACAGCGCCGACGACACCAAGCCTTACGACGGGGTGGTTGAGGTGCTCGAAATGTTGCAGGCACGCGGTGTCAGCCTTGCGGTCGCTTCCAATAAATATCAGGCTGCAACCGAGGCTCTTGTGCGCAAATATTTCCCCACGATAAAATTTGCAGCGGTCTTCGGACAACGCGATGGAGTACCTGTTAAACCCGATGCAACCATTGTGCGCGACATTCAGTGTGCAGCCGGTTGCCCCGACAACGCCGACGCCCTATATATAGGCGACTCTCTTGTCGACCTGAATACAGCGGGCAATGCGGGTGTTGAATTTGTGGCAGTAACATGGGGCTTCTGTCCGCGCGAGCAGTTGGTTGAGAACAACCCTGCATATATTGCCGACAGTGCAGAGCAGTTGAAGGCTCTGTTGTTTGATGGTGAATAGTATTTAACATTTAATATTTAAGTTTATGAAGAAATTTTCTAAATTTTTGATGCTTGGTGCCGCAGTTATGGCAATGGCGTCTTGTGGAAACGGCACTGCGCAGAAGTGCCCTCAGAATTGTGATTCAAAGGCTTGCGAGACAAAAGAGTGCGGACTGCCCGTAGGTTTGCAGTTGTACAGTGTGCGCGATGCAATGGCGCAGGATTTCAAGGGTACATTGCAGCAGGTTAAGGCAATGGGATACGATGGCGTCGAGTTTGCCGGTCTCTTCGGAAACACTCCCGAACAGGTAAAGGCAATGTGTGCCGAAATCGGTCTTAACCCCATCTCAGCACACGTTCCCCTTGCAGATATGCTTGCAGACACCGACAAGGTTATTGCCGACTACAAGACATTGGGTTGCAAGTATATTGTTGTTCCTTATGTAACAGAAGAGCGTCGTCCCGGCGGTGAGCTTTTCATGCAGATGATTGACGAAATCCGTGCCATCGGTGAGAAAGCTAAGGCTGCAGGTCTTGTATTGCTCTATCACAACCACGACTTTGAGTTCAAGAAGGTTGAGAATGGCGAGTTCGGTCTCGACTTCCTCTATAGCTCTGTTCCTGCCGACCTTTTGCAGACCGAGCTTGACGAGTGCTGGGTGAAATATGCAGGTCAGGATCCTGTTGCTTATCTTCAGAAGTATGCAGGTCGTGCACCGGTTGTTCATTTGAAAGACTACTTTGTTGAGGGTGAGCAGGTAGGCGACCCCTATGCTCTTATCGGTCTCAACGAGGATGAGAAGAAGTCTAACAGCGCTTTCGAATTCCGTCCTTTGGGTTGCGGTGTGCAGGATGTTGCGGCTCTTATGAACGCAGCTGAGGCTGCCGGCAGCAAATGGCTCATCGTTGAGCAGGATCAGCCCAGCATGGGCAAGACTCCTATGGAGTGCGTTGCCATGAGCATGGAGTACGTTAAGAAAATCAAGGCAGAGAAGTGCCAGAAGGATTGTCAGAAAGATTGCCCCAGCCAGAAGGATTGCAAGAAAGATTGCCCCAAGAAGTAATAAGGCATAGATTAGAATAGATAATAAAAGCATGGTTCACGGTTATGAAGTGAACCATGCTTTTGTTTGTTTATATGCAGCGTTGAATAGAATACACTCTCCCTCTTGAAGGGAGAATGTTGTATGTTGATGATTTTTAGTAATTTGCATTCCTCCTCTTATCCAAGAGGAGGAGTTTGTATAAATTGTTAGAATGGGGTGTCCTATATCGAAATCACGTTAGTTTCCAACAACATTACACTTTAGGTAATATATTTGATAATCATTTTATTTTTTTAGATAATTTACAACTTCTAATAAAGATTCAGTATTCATTTTTATGATTATTGTTATTGTATGGATAAATTCTAAAATGTCGGCTTTTGTGCAGTAGAATTGCGTTTAGTAGTTCTTGATTTCAGATTGATTATGAAAAATTCCGTTGTTTTAATTGTAAAATTATATTATCAAGTACACTTTTTTATTTGCAATCAATAAAATTGTGATAATATTTTTACTTATTAAATAATATTTATTTATATTTGTAAAATATTGCGGTTAATAATGGTTAAAATTGAAAAAATATACAAATTCAAACATTATGAAACGAAATTTTTTATTATCGATTCTGTTGACGCTTGTCGCCGCAATAGGCATGGCGCAAACATCAACATGGCCAATCACGCTCACAACGGCGGATGGCCTCCCAGGAAAGAGAGGGCCTAAGAACTACATTTTTGAGTCTCAGCTCTTCAAGTTCGACGAAGCAATCTCCTCGCTTCGCTACACAGTAGTATCTACAAACACAGTGGATACACTCACAACTGCATACGACGGAATGTCGGCCGGTTGGGGACCCGGTTTCCCCTACTTCTCGCTTGCTGAGTTGCAGATACTTGATGCCGATGGTAACCCCATTGGGTATTGGGTAGAAGAATCAAATGCAGAAGCTACAAACGATGGTTCCATCCCGAATCTTAGTGATGGGAATATGAGTACCCATTTCCACTCAACCTATAATCTTTATGGTGAGTGTCCTCAAGCTTATCATTATCTTGATATTGAATTTGCTGATCCTGTAGACGAGTTCAAGATTAGGACATACACCCGTGGCGGTTGGTGGAAAAATATGCCTACATACGTAGGACTTACCCCTGGTGGTGAAGAGTATCTGCCTTACCCGGAACAGGAATTTTCACTCGGCAGTCAGGTAAGAACGCTTCAGGAACTTGAAGGTGGTGGTCTCTTCCTCATAGAGAGCAATGTTGGGGAGTTTTATTACGAATCCGGTTACGGTCGTACCTATCCCGGTGGCGGTTTTTATCACTCACCCTATGGAGCACACGTAACCCCCAATGCAGCTTCTTTGGTTTACTTCATCCCAACAGACGAGGAGAATACATACAAAGTGGCATGGTTGAACAACGGTCACTTTATCAAAAATTCTAAGACAGACCGTTCAGAGTGG
>JAFYLO010000159.1 GCA_017557045.1 Bacteroidaceae bacterium
CTTTATTTTTGCATCTTTTTTATATTTGCTCGGTTGCGATGCCCGCATCGCGCCCTTACAAACATCAAAAATCTACTAAAAATAAAACTCAAAATCGTCGCGACCTAATTTATAGAACCTCCCGTATATGATTTTTTTTGTCTTTGGCGAACTTTTTTCCTTTTTCTGTGTTTAATGATTGACAGCAGGTTTGTATGGCTGTTGTTTATAATGAATTTAGAAGCTGTTTGAATTTTATTTCGGAATTATTTGAGAGCTATTTTGAGTAGATTTTCTTTCGCATTTTGCAGGGAATAGCGGGCTATTTCCAAAAAATAAGAAAGAAAAGATGCCAGAATAGACTCAAATAAGCCGAAATGAACATCGCAAATATAGAATTATTTTCTAATAAAATTCAAACAGTTTCTTATAGTTAGCGTAACAAGAATATTACTTTTTCTTAATCATTCAATTCCCCGGACGGTCCTTCGTAGTGATTACGCGGGGCCGTTTCTTCTTATCGTGCTGTAATGTTACGAATATAATGTCGCTCGGTGCGCAAAAACGGATTTTTCTTCTTGATGTGCCCAATCCGTTGGATGTTATTACGGGTATATTTTCCGTTGTATAGTTGAGTCCGGAGAGAAAACGCCTGCCATACTTCGAATTTGTTTCGGGGGCGTAGAGCCCCAACAGTGTAACCTGTCCGCCGTGGGTGTGTCCCGACAGTTGCAATGCGTTGCCTCCAAGTGAGTAGTCGCAGGCATAGTCGGGGGAGTGTACCGCAACAATTGTAAAGCCGTCGGCTGTGTGCCTTTCAACCCATTGTTTGTCGGATGTCCTGTAATTTTCCACTCCGCAGAGGAATATGCGGGCGCCGTCAATGCTTATGGTGTCTGCCGTGTCGCGCAATGGGGAAATCCCGTTTCGTAGCATGGCTTTGCACAGTGTGTCGGCATTGCGTGTATCGTGGTTGCCAAGAACAGCGTATGTCCCATAGGGGGCTGGGCTGCTTCCTATTGACGCGAACAGTTCATCGGCGTAAGAAAGGTCGGTCATATAGTCTCCGCCGAGCAGGATAAGGTCGGGGGATAGGTCGTTGAGTGCACGTACTGTCTCGGCAAGCCTTTTTCGGGTGAATTTGCTCGGATAGTGTGTGTCCGAGAGAAAGGCTATTGTGAAACCATCGAATTCCGCGGGAATCGACAGCTGCTCTATGGTGTAACGACGGATGCGTCCCACACCTTTGTATTTCGACAGAGAGGCGCAGGAATCAAACAATAGTATAAACAACAATAGGGCGAGAGAATATCCCGCCCTTGCTGATGTCTTTAATAATGATTTATTTTTCAAGAAGCACAACCGCGTATGCCGAAATTCCCTCTTTGCGTCCTTCGAAGCCCAGACGCTCAGTGGTCGATGCCTTTATTGAAATAGCATTCTCTTCAACTTCAAGCACTTCGGCAAGCACCTGCTGCATGTGTGGGATGTAGGGGGCCATCTTGGGCTGCTGTGCTACTATTGTAGTGTCTATGTTGCCCAATCTGTAACCCTCTTCCTTTATAAGGTCGAGTGTGCGTGCAAGGATAATCTTGCTGTCAATGCCGTGGAACTCAGAGGAGTTGTCGGGGAAGTGGCGGCCTATGTCGCCGAGGTTGGCTGCGCCGAGCATGGCATCGCAAATTGCGTGGATGAGTACATCTGCATCAGAATGGCCGTCAAGACCATATTTATAAGGTATCTTTACACCGCCGATGATGAGGTCTCTGCCCTCAACAAGGCGATGAACATCGTATCCGAATCCTATTCTAATCATATCTTTTCCTTTCTGCTAATTATATATTTTGTGAAATCAGTTGCGAAGATAATTGATTTTTTAACAGTTTCAAAAAAAACTTGCTCTTTTATCTTCGTCCCAACAGGTCTTTTATGCCGTCCATGTCAAACGAAAGGGAGAAACGCAGTGTCTGGTCGAGCGGGTTACTCTGTGCTGTTGAGATAAGATAGGCTGCGTCGAGCGAGAAGACATTCATCTTGAATCCTGCACCTAAAGTGTAGTATTTTCTGTTTCCTTTGTACTCGTTTTCGTAGTGGTAACCGCCGCGCAGTGTGAACTGGTTGTTGTAGCAGTACTCTATACCTATACCTCCGTAAATCTCCTTAAGCTCCTCGCTGAAGCCTCCGGGGGCATCTGAAAACGACTTGAAAATTCCCGATATAGGCGAAATGTCGTTATATCCGGTTGTCTCCAGCCATGTCTGATACTCCGAGTAGCGGCTGTTGTCGTTTGCCGCGTAGCCCTCCTCTTCGAGGAACTGTGAATAGGTGGGGCGTGTGGGTACAAGCAGTTTGTTGAGGTCGAAACTGAACGAGATTGTGTTGTACTCGTCGATGGGCATCAACAAAGAGGCTCCTATTCGCAGGTTGGTGGGGATAAACTGGTTGGTCGAACCGCCATCGTATGATATTTTGCTACCTATGTTTGAAATGTTCATTCCCAGTCCCAACATACATTCGCGGTTGCCCATAAGTACGTAATTGTTGTAGTACATGGCAACGTCGGCAGCAAAAGCGCTTCCGGCTGTTACATCCTCTTCGTAGTCGTACTGCAGGTCGGAGTAGATGAAACGCAACGCTACTGCTGCCGAGAAGGTTTCGGAGAGCATGCGCGAGTATGCAACATCGAGTGCAAGTTCGTAGGGCTTGATGGTATACTGGTCGGCAATTACCTCGCCAAGAGAGAAGTATGTGAGCGAAGAACTTACTGCCGAGTAGTCGCCTATGCGGTAGAATCCTGTAACGTAGGCAAGGTCAATGTCCTTGACAAGCTGTCGCAACCACGGAGTGTATGAGAGTGATACTCCTGCGCGTGCGATGTTGAAGGGATATTTTGCGGGATTCCAATATTGCGAGTTTACATCGGCTTCGGTTGCGCAACCTACATCGCCCATAGCGCCGGCGCGTGCGTCGGGAGCGATGGAGAGTGATGTTACGCCTGTGTATACGGGGTTGAATATATCTTTCTGTGCGGCGAGGGGCAGCATCATTATAAGCCCCATGAGTGTTAGTAATGTTTTTTTCTTTATCATTGCTGTATCTATTCTGCTGTTTGTATCTGATAGGTCTGTTATATTTAAACTATAAAATAGGTTATTTATTGTTCAGGACTATTATTTTTCCGGTTTTTGTCTCCGAGGTGGCACCGTCCGATGAAATTTCGGCGCGGTAGATGTAAACTCCGGTGGGCAATGGCTGTCCTCCGGCGCACTGCATGTTCCATGTGCGGGCATATACGTTTGCTTCGCATACGGCAGTCTCGCTGTTTGTCCACAGGTGCTCGCCGCTGAAACTGAAGAGGTCGAACTTGACGGTAATTTCGCTCTGCGGGCGGTTGTGCACCAGAATGAATGTGATGTTTTCGCCGCGGTGCACAGGGTTGGGCGTTACTTTTAGTTCAATGAACTCAGGAGCAAGCTTGCCTGTTACGTTGAATGTTGCCGTTACCGTAGAAGAGTTGTTGAGCATGTCCCATGCTCTCACCAGCAGTGTGTGTTCTCCCTCGGGCAATGAGGGTAGCGGGAATGTTATCCGTCCCGAAGTGTAGTCGCCTATAGAGGGAACAAAGTTGCTGTTGAGGTTGAATGTGTAGGCAGGGTTGTTGTCTATGATGGCAACAACATCGTGGCCTATGCCTGAGCCTACGGTGTTTATACCGTCCTCGTCCCTCAGTTCCACGAAGAGACAGGGCGCGGAGTTTGTCTCATCGCCATCGGAGAAGCCGGGTGTGTTCAGGTAGAATTTTATTTCCGGCCCTTTTCTGTCGTCCGAAATATCGGGCGATGTACCGCCTACAATGAAGTTGTCGTATCTGCCTTGCGCAGACGAACGCTTGTCGTGTGCGACGGCATACAGGTTAAGCAAGCCATTCTCGTCGCTGTAGCTTATGTCCATAGGCATTGGGACGGTGATGGAGAAGCGGCCGCTGCTGACAGAATCGCTGCCCGAATAGAGCTTGCTGCCGGGGGCAGTGTACCTGAATGCTCCCAGACCGGTGTTGTCCTTTGTGGCTACCTCCTGCTCGTGGTCGAACATAGTGGGTGAAACAATGCCGTTGAACCATGTGGCAAGAGTGCCGTTTGCCTCTTCGATGTGTCCTTCAATTTTCAATTTTCCACCTGCATTTGCCAAACCCTGTTGCGAGGCCGATGCTCCGTTGAATTTGTCAACCACAACTTTGCAGGTGGGTACATTGAGTCTCAATGCAGGGTCGCCGAGCAGGATATATTGCAATTTGTTCTCTGTGTTGTCCGAGCCTACTGAAATCAGCGACTCCTTGGCCTTGCGTACAGCCTCGCCCAATGTGTATGACTTGCCATTGCTGCCGGGGCTGAGAATGTTGCGCATGAAGGCTTGGTTGATAAGCGCATTGTGCGACTGATAAACGGTTCTTGTGGTGGTTAGCAGAGCAATGGCACCGCCTGAGGGATTAAGAATAGCCTCTTCGCCTATGGAGCCATCGCCTATATCAAATGGGGATATGTCGCACGATGCCGTCACCCACACTGGCAGGCGCGAGGTTACGGAAGCTGCCATATCCGATGCTTTCCATGCCATTTCCGGCGAGAAGAGATTGGCGCTTCCATGTCCCGAATAGTTCATTATGAGCGCACCCTCTTCAAGTTGCTCCTTGATGGCAGCCGTTACTCCGGGGTAGCTGTTTCCGGTAGCCAACGGCACTACGGGGAAATCGTCCCAATAGATGCGGCGTACCATGAACGATGGATAGCTCTGCGATACAAGTGCAGCGATGTTCTCTGCATCGCGCATGTGGGAATTGGGGCTTTTCTCGTCGCCGTCGTCGGCAAGTACCACAATGTTGTTTTGCCACGGCCCCGCCTCATTGTTGCGGGCATAGTCTATAATCTTGTCGACTACGGGAGTGAGCTGCGCAAGGTTCTGTGCAGGGATGCGTCCCACTCCTATGTCGGCCTTGTCGGTGAGGTGGTTGCTGCCTTCGCTGTCGTCGAGGTAACCGAAATAGTCTTCAAGCACATAGGACTTTGTGGTGCTTACTGAGTTTTTCGATGAGTAGCAGAGAAGATAATCCTCCTGACGGCGGTTCTTGTAGGTAATCAGACGGTTATCGGAAAACGCATCACCTAAGAGAAGCAGATATTTGGGCGCTTCACCGGCATTGGCAGCACGGTCGTACAGCATCTTCATCAGTCGACGGTATGCGGTCGCATCGGGTGTTCCCGATGAAAATTCGTTGTATACCTGTTCGGCTGTCACTACAGCTACGGTCAACGAGTCAAGTTCCCTGTGAAGGTCGGCTATGCGCTGTGCCTGAGCTGCGAAGAGACCATTGGATGGTACTATTATCACCATGTCAGTCTGTCCCAACGAGTGCAGATTCTGGTTAGGCACTTCACCTGCCATCTCCACCGAGGGGAATGTGCCGTTGATGTCCACTGCCACAAGCTCTTCGCGGTACGATGCGGGGGCAGTCACGTTGTAGATGCCGTCGGTGTATGTGCCTTTGTACTCCTCAATCTCTTCGGGGGTGGTTACTCTCCACACTCTTATGTCGGGGCGCGAGGTTGCTATCTTGAAGTTTGCAACACCACTGACGGTCGTTCCTCTGAAACAGGTGTATGAACCGCGCAGTGCAAGTTCTCTTGTGAAACTCAGGCGAATATAGTCGAGAAAACCGTTTACGGCAAATGCGGGGGCATTGTGCTTGAGTGTAACGGTTGTCTCCTGCTCCAATAGTGTGTTTGCGTAGCTTGCCGATGTTATAACACCCTTGTCGACGGAACCTACCTTGCCGATGCTGAGATTGCCTGCATTCTTATTGTTTACGTACACTCCCAATGTGCTCTCCTGCGTGGCATTGCTTCCGAAGCCTACATCTATTGTCGCCTTAGCCGATGTTACTCCGGGGAGAGTGAATCTGTAGCTCTTGTTGCGTCCCGATGAAAAGTCGTTTCCATCGAGCAGTGTGCGCCCGAATGTGCATAGCGAAATTTCCTCTTTTTCGTAAAGCGCGTAGTCGGGGTAGGTGGTGTATGTGTATCGGGGTGTGCCTTTCGGTTCGGCTACAGGGATTGTGGCAGGCTCGGCACCGTCACTTTCGTTGAGGAAGTAGTACCCATACCCGGAGTAGTGGTTCTGCTCATGCGTGAAGGTTCCTGCGTTGTATTTCCATTTTACGGTACCGTTAGCGTAGAAGAGCATGGCATTGCCGGTGCGGTGGGTAGGTACCTCCTTGAGGTCGTCAGGCAATGAACTTAGGTTGGTTTCGGGCAGAATGTGTCCGCCGTAGCCGAAGAGACGCACTTTTGCCGGGTTCTTGAATCCCATCTTCGAAAGTTCGCTGTAGGTTATCTTGTGGACACCGTTTTCGGATACGCGAATCTTTACCCAGCGCCCTTCGGAAAGTACCGACGATTGGGCATATCTCTCCGATGAACGTGTGGCGGGAGCGTGCATCCTGCTGTTCAGTCTGCTCTTGTTTACCCTCTTGTCAATCGCCAATTTAAAGGAGTTTATACGTGTGTAGCGCCCATCGATGCAGACAATGGGGACAAACGATACATCGAGCATTCCCTTTTTGGCTGATATTCCAACTGATGTGCTTATCTCCGGCCAAGAGGGCAGACTGTCGGCGATGGTGTCGAGTCTGTATCTCTTTATCTCCTCCTTGCTCATGGGGACAAATTCGGGGTACTCTATCGATGCCGTATAGTCGTACAACGCGTAATCCTCGCCGAGTTCCACCGAACAGCTGTAGCGGGGCATCACCGAATCGCGGGCAAACTGCGCCCAGTCAATATCGGCGAATGTCTGTGCCTGCGCAGTGAGTGCGGTGAGCATCAGCAGTATCGTGTATATAATCTTGTGTCTGTTCATCGGGTTATCTTACATAAAAATCAAGCACTTTCTCATCGCCTATATATCCCTGCAGATGGTTGTCGATGGCTACGGGACCAACTCCTGCCGGGGTGCCTGTGAATATCAGGTCGCCTGTCTTCAGAGTGCAGAAACGGCTCACATATTCAATTATTTCGTCGATGGCAAAGAGCATATCCGCGCTGTTGCCACGCTGTACTGTGGTGCCGTCAATGTCCAGATGGAAGGGCAGATTCTTCATGTCCAACCCCTCCGTAGGGCGGAAATCGCCAAGATAGGCTGCGCCGTCGAATCCTTTGCACAACTCCCACGGAGCGCCTTCGGCAATCAGTCTGCGCTGCCACTCGCGTGCGGTAAAATCGATGCCTACAGTAACAGCATCGTAGTATCTGTGGGCGAAGCGTGCGGGGATATTCTTGTTCAGGTTGTTTATGCGCACCACAATCTCTGCCTCATACTCTATTCTTCCCATAAAGTCGGGCACGAAGAAGGGGCGGGGATTCTTCAAAATTGCCGAGTCGGGTTTCATGAATATGATGGGTGCATCGGGCTTTTCCGATGTCCCGTCGAACTCTATTGCATGGTCTCTGTAATTCTTTCCTACAGCTATGATTTTCATCTTTTGCCTCCTTTCTCTTTCTCTTCGGGTGCTACAGAACCGTCCAAGCGGTTGAACATCAACGACAGATGGGCATACAGCGATGTGTTCTGCACCACAATGTCATCGGGTACGCGAATGCGCAGGGGTGTGAAATTCCAAATTGCCTTTATACCCCAAACTACCATGCGGTCGGCAACCTCCTGTGCATTGTTTATGGGTACAGTCAGGATTCCTATCTTTACATTGTGGCGGCGCATTATTTTCTCAAGGTCGCTGATGTGGTATACGGGAATGCCCGAAATGCTGTGTCCTACAATCTTCTGGTTATTGTCGAATGCCGCTACAATTTCAAGACCGAACTGTTTGAGACCGCTGTCGTTGAGCAGTGCACTGCCCAACCGTCCGGCTCCGAACAAGAATGCTTTGTGCATGGATGTAAATCCGAGGAATGTCTCAAGCACCTCCAGCAGATTGTCAATATCGTAGCCCACTCTCGTGCGGCCTACCACATCCACAAAAGAGAGATCCTTTGCTATTTGTGATGCCACAATGTTGGTCTCTTTGGAGAGACGGGTGGATGATACATACACCTCGCCCCTCGCCTTCAGCAGGCGGCACACAGAAAGGTACCATGGCAGACGGCGCAGGGTAGGTTCGGGAACTTTATCTATTTTTGTTGAATCCATCGGTAAAATATTATAAGCTCTGCCGAAAAATTGCTATCTTCGCAAAAAAAACAGCAGCAGTTATATAAAAATAACGAAACAAAAGTAAGGTTATTTTGCGAGTATGAGAAATTTATGAAGAAAAGATTGTAACTTTGAGGCGATAATAATACAGTTTATGAAGAAGAACGACTGGAAAGAGAGACTGAACATAGTATATTCCACCAACCCCGACTTTGTGTATGACACAGACGAGACGGCCGAAGAGGAGACGCTCCCCAAGAACGCGCAGAAACTGCGTGTGCGCATAGAGAGGAACCACCGCGGCGGCAAAAGCGTAACTATCGTTGCCGGCTTTACCGGTGCTGAAACCGACCTGAAGGAGCTTGGTAAATTGCTGAAAACCAAATGCGGGGTAGGGGGCACAGTCAAAGAGGGTGAAATAATAGTTCAGGGCGAATTCAAGGAGAAAATCGTCGAACTGCTCAAACGCGAAGGATACACACAAACAAAATAGTTGAACATTTAAATATTTACGATTATGGCAAACAAATCAGAAGTAATACTTGCAGCCGAGCTGCTGAAAATCAAAGCCGTCAAGTTGCAACCCGAACAGCCTTTCACATGGGCATCAGGCTGGAAATCGCCTTTCTACTGCGACAACCGCAAGACACTTTCGTTCCCCGAACTGCGCACACGCGTGAAGTTAGGATTGGCTAAGCTCATCCTCGAAGAGTTCCCCGAAGCCGACATCGTTGCAGGTGTGGCTACAGGTGCCATCGCACAGGGCGCTCTCGTTGCCGAGGAACTTGCCAAACCTTTCGTATATGTTCGTCCCAAGGCTAAAGACCACGGTATGGGCAACCAGATTGAGGGCGATGTATTCCCCGGCGCAAAGGTGATTGTAGTAGAGGATCTCGTATCAACAGGTATGAGCAGCTTGCGCGCTGTTGAGGCGTTGCGTGCTGCTGGCGTAGAGGTTATCGGCATGGTAGCATCGTTCACATACGGTTTTGGCGTAGCTGAGGAGGCTTTTGAAAATGCAGGTGTAAAGCTCATCACTCTTACCAACTACGAAGCAGTGCTCGAAGCAGCAAAATCAACAGGTTACATCACCGAAGAGGTAATGCCCACACTGCGCGAGTGGAGAGCAAACCCCTCAGAGTGGAGAAACGACCTTAAATAAGAAAATAAAAACACGATAAATACATTATGGCTCAATACGAAAGCAGCACATTCAATATACCCTATTCACAGGAGAGAGTATACGCCAAGCTCGAAGACCTCAACAGTCTTGAAGGCCTGAAGGACAGGCTCCCCGCTGACAAGGTCAAGGAGTTTACATTCGACCGCGACAGCGTGACAGCCGATGTACCTCCCGTAGGAAAAGTTACCCTTAAAGTGGTAGACCGCGAAGCTCCCAAATGCGTAAAATTCGGAGCCGACAATTCGCCCCTGCCCTTCAATATGTGGGTACAGGTAATCCCCAACGGAGAAGAGGCATCCAAAATGCGCATAGTTGTCAAGGCCGAAATAAACTTCATGCTCAAAGGCATGATAGAAAAGCCCTTGAAGGATGCTCTCGAAAAGATAGGCGAAGTGCTTTCAAAAATACCTTATTAAGGGTGGTTCTATAAATTAGTTCGAGGCGATTTTTGAATTTATTTCGAGTATATTGTTTGTTTTTACGATGGCGCAACCTTTGTGTTGCAACTGAGTAAAAATGAAGAAGATGCCGAAATAAAACAAAAAGCGACCGAAA
>JAFYLO010000160.1 GCA_017557045.1 Bacteroidaceae bacterium
AGAAATGGACACAGCCAATTCACAACTGGGGCTTGATTATGAATCAATTTATACTTATATTTGAAAACAGAATTCAGATATAGTTAGATACATCCGAATCCTGTTTTCTCATTTACACAATATTTTGGACACTGCCTTTTAGGTGGATGTCCTGCACCTCCTCATGATTTAAATTTATTTGATAATGACGAAATTCCTTTTTAGTTCTAAAGCACTTATTTACTAAACTTATGGATGGTACCGCCATATAAGAAATATCAAATCTAGAAGCTCTAAAACCGTAGAATTAATTTTACGTTTATACATCTTTTTTCTTTTAGTATTTCTTCTTCGCCCATTCTTATTAATTGTCCTACTACGCGGTTGTACACTTATATGCATCTTCTTATATAATAAGAAGAGTTTTATAATTATCACTACCACTTGACTATCCTGTTGCTCGGCATTTTGCATAATTACATCTATGATGTCTATTATGGTGTCAATTACTAAATGGATTATGTACATCTTTTTGTTCATAATTTTAATATATTAAATGACCCCAAATATATATAGCATTTTTTATCTCATTTCCGCGAAACTGACACATTGTACTTAATATATTTACAAAAAAAGCCTGCCTACCCACACAAAGGATAGACAGGCTTTTCATTTAATTTTTCTTGGTGCCATTTTCGGCTGAGGAGTAAGGCCATAAATGCCCGCAAAATACTTTTTCAAAAATTCATTCATAGCTATAAAATTTTATTGGTTAATATACACGATAATATCCATAGCTAACGAAGATTGCAAGCATAGAACTGCGAAAGATTATATACGAAAAATAGATACTGAAAATTGCTGTATTTTATATGTTCGATAGTTCTTAATATCAAGCAATTTATCCTATCGAGCAACGTTAGAAAAAGTTATATGATGTCACCAAATTTACTTGGCATTTAATGCTTTTACACACAAAAAAATATTAAATTTGCATTAGAAATAGAAACGAACATTACGTTGCCACTTTCTATTTAAAAGTTCATTTATTTATTGATAACAGGAGTCGAATCGGATATATAGAAGTGATTTACAAGCAATAAGAAAATAGAGTTTGAATATTTACCGATAAAAAAAAGAGTATGACTGATACAATGGGCCGTATGCACTCAGACGCTCAGTTCGCAGGTTAAGCCTAAAGGCTTTTCCTCCTGCTCGCTCGGCAAAATAAATTGCAAATTTATTTTGCTCTCACTCGTGCGTCGGTTCTTCTTCAGTTAAGTTCCTTTTCCTCCTTCGCGCTCGGCAAAAAAAACAAGTTTCTTTTGCACTCACTTATGCGTCGGTTCCCGCACACGCCAAAGATGATGGGCTTCCTCGGCATCGGACAAGTAATGTGCAAATGAGTGAATGGAAGTTTACTTACATTTGCAACGAATGCAGCTATTACTCGCCAAAGGCAACAACCCCATGGTAGGTGCTCCAAATTGATAAACAAGGAATGCTCGTTGTAAACGAGCTATCGCAGTGGACGTTTCTGCTGCACTTTCTAAGTAATAACATTGTTACTAACAATATTGTTACTAATAAAATTCAAACAGCTTCTAAGAATAGTTTTTTTCCATTGAAGGATAGGGATTGTACTTTTAGGTATAATATCGCATAATCATTTAATTAAAAAATGATAACTTTGTCCTTGTAACTTAGAAGCTGTTTGAATTTTATTTCGGAATTATTTGAGAGATATTTTGAGTAGATTTCCTTTCGCATTTTGCAGGGAATAGCGGGCTATTTCCAAAAAATAAGAAAGAAAAGATGCCAAAATAGACTCAAATAAGCCGAAATGAACATCGCAAATATAGAATTATTTTCTAATAAAATTCAAACAGCTTCTTAATCGTTGGTGGCATTTTTGATGGAATTGCTGTCAATGCAATCGCGAATCAATTGTAAATAAACAAGATTGGAAAATATTATGGCAAAAGTTAAAATTACAACAACAATGGGCGACATTACTGTGCGCCTTTACGACGAGACTCCCCTTCACCGCGATAATTTCTTGAAATTGGCTGCAGAGGAATTCTTCAACGGCACTCTGTTCCATCGTGTTATAAAAGATTTTATGATTCAGGGTGGCGACCCCAATAGTAAGGGTGCTCCGGCTGGAATGAATTTAGGCAGTGGTGGTCCCGGCTATACAATACCTGCCGAGATACAGCCTGCGCTTTTCCACAAGCGTGGTGCATTGAGCGCTGCACGCCTTGGCGACGAGGTTAACCCAACGAAAGAGAGTAGTGGAAGTCAATTTTATATTGTTTGGGGAAAGGTATATAAGGCGCCCGAACTCAAGCAACTGGAGCATCAGATGAAGATGCAGCAGGAACAGAATATCTTTAATGCATTAGCCATGGAACATCGCGAGGAGATTATGAATCTTCGTCGCAATCGCGACCGCGATGGCTTGATGGAACTTCAAGATAAATTGGCCAAGATGGCGATGGATAAGAGCAAGGAACTTGGTGCTCCCGCTTTTACTCCCGAACAGGTGGAAGCCTATACAACGTTGGGTGGAACCCCCTTCCTCGATGGCGGATACACTGTTTTTGGCGAGGTTGAAGAGGGACTGGATGTTGTTGAGGCTATTCAGAATGTTGAGACCTCGGCAGGCGACCGCCCAAAAACTGATGTTGTGATGAATGTAGCTGTTATGGAATAGTTATCCTTGCATGACAGCCGCATGTTTCTTGCCCTGGTGGCAGGCAGGAACTGTCTTGCGTATACCGGTTAAGACACTAGTAAAAGACTAGAAGAAAGGCCGGCATGTCAAGATTGTAACCTCTCCTTAAATCCTCTTCTTGTCCCACTTTGCGAATTTCATGTAGACAAAGCATAAAATTCCAAGCAACGCGCCGTACAATATTTCTGCTGTCCACACTAATTCCACTTTTGTTGTGAGGTATGTCATCGCATAGATGAAAAGGATATAAACGACAAGAATGGCACTTTCCAGATACAATGCAGCAGTGGTGTTGCCGGTACCTGAGACCGCTTCGAAATAGGCGTTGCCGAAGCCCTGAAAAATTGTGCCGCTGCATATAACCAGAATGGAAGGAACGACCAGCCGGGCAAAATCCATGTCTTCGGTATATATGCTGATAATCTGCATAGGGAAAATAGCTACAAGTATCACAAGAGGGATTGTACACAGCATAGAGTTCTTCAATATCTTGTTTATTATCGAAAATACTCTCTCGGCATGCCCCTCGCCAATGGTTCTGCTGACCAGGGTGTTGGTAGTGGTGGCAAACGCAAAGCAGGGCGTAATGAGAATCATGTATATGCTCCTTGTGATGGAGGATATTCCCGTAGCCGTCTCTCCCATCTTTTCTATCAACACAAAAAATATGAACCACACGCTGAACGAAAAGAGTCTCTGTATCATCGTGGGCGTGGATATCTGTAGGATTCCACCCATCAGTCCGGCAGTAGGCTTGTGAAGCCTGAATAGACCGAATTCTCCCTTACCCAATGTGATGTAACTGTATGCAGTGAAGAATATGAAAGCTGCAATCTCGGCACATAAAGATGCCAATGCTGCACCACCGATACCCATTTCGGGGAAACCCAGTTTGCCGAATATAAGGCAATAGTCCAATATGATATTGACAACTGCCATTATTATGGTGGAATATGTGATGACCTTAGTGCTGGAGATTCCTACATATAAAGCCCTATACAGAAAATTGAAACAGACGAAGATGATTCCGAATTGACGGTATTTTATATACTCCAATGACGCTTCGTAGATGTTGGGCGAGTCGATGAGCCATAGTAACAACCGATCCGAGAAGAAATATAGCGTAGCAAACAGAATGGTGCCCAATATCAGTACGAACAGCGAGCCGTGCCCGAAAATGACACCTATCCTCTCGTAGCTCTTCTCGCCGAATCGACGCGCCACAATTATCTGTATTCCTGTCGCAAAGCCTGCTGCCACAGTGGTGAAGACATAATAGAAAAGTCCTGCAAGCATGGATGCCCCCAAAGCAATCACTCCCAAGTGTCCCAAAAATGCTGTATCGGTGAAGTTTATGATGGTCTGCGCCATATTTCCCAACATTATAGGCAATGCTATGCTCCAAATCTCCTTGTCTGTTATTTGTGTTTTCATATAGTGGTTTCCTTGAATTATGCAAAATTACAAAATATAGGTAAAGTCGAAAATACAATTTATGTTAACAATTTGTGCCGTTCCCCTATTTTTGCCTTATCTTTGGAGATACCCTTAATAAAAATATCAATACTTATGAACAAAGGAAGTTATATAATCTCCGGCACATTGGTTCTCTTGTTTGTCGCAGGGCTTGCGCTCTTTGCACTTAACCTTTACGATGCTCCCATGGGTAAAATGTTCAGTAGGAACAATGTCGCGGCAGATACAGTGCAGGTGTTCAAGGATATAAAATATGGTAACAGAGAGCGCAATACGCTCGACCTCTACATTCCACCCATAGCCGACAAGGGGCAGGAGCAGGGTGTAGTGCTTTTTCTGCATGGCGGCTCATGGACGTCGGGCGACAAGTCCTCTATGGCCGAAGAGTGCCGCACTTATGCCGATAAAGGTTATCTGACGGCAACCATGAACTACTCCTTCTTGGGAAAATCGGGCGAAGAGACGATTGATTTTACCACCATGCTCACTGAGATTGCAACCGCCCTCTCCACCATCAAAGGTTATGCAGCTGCACAGTGTATAAACGTAAGTAAAGCTGCCCTTTCAGGTTATTCGGCAGGCGCACATCTTGCCATGCTCTATGGCTACAGTATGGTGGAACAATCACCCCTGCCTGTGCTCTTTGTACACTCAAAGGCCGGCCCTGCGGACTTCAGTACATTTGCGCTCGACTCGGATGACGCAAAGCAGTTTATGGAAAAGAGCGGTCTTGGTGTTATGTCGCCCGAAGAACTTGCCAAGAACGAACAGTTTCTTGCTATGTTGCGTGCAATCTCTCCCGTAACATATGTGCAGGAGGGCACGCCTACGACACTCCTATCCTATGGCCGACAGGATACGCTGGTTGTGTGGGAAAATGTAAACTCGCTGATGAACGCTTTTGCCGCCACAGGTGTTGAATATACACTGGTAGAGTATCCCAATTCGGGACACGGACTCGACAAAGACCCCGACAGCGTTGCGCGCACAGCCGAGGCTATGGCCGAATCCCTACGCGCGGCATTCGGATACTGAAAATAATGAATATATGACACTGAAAGAATTTATATCACAGGGCGATAAGTTCGCCGCACATGCCGGAGCCCGGCTTGTAACCGTGAAGGATGGTTATGCAAAATCGCAGTTGACAGTTGCCGAAAAGCATCTGAATGCAGGCGGTGTATGTCAGGGCGGGGCAATCTTTACCCTTGCCGATGTTGCATTGGCGGCAGTCTCCAATGCTGGGCTGCAACTGACATTTGCCATCAATTCCTCAATCTTCTACCACCGTTCGGCAATGCCGGGCGACACACTGACAGCCGAGGCAGTGGCAGTCTCCAAGCACCCCAAAGTGCCATACTGTGAGGTGAGTGTAAGGAATCAGGATGGTACGCTGATAGCCTCTTTTCAGGCAACCTGTTACAGCAAGCGCGTGACGCTTGAAAATGTCGACTCGCTCGAATAGTTTCAGACAGGTGCTAAAAATAGAAAAAATCGCTTGACTATTCACAGAAAAACACTACCTTTGACTTTTGCAAAAAACAAAGAACAAACCTATAAAAACAGATAAAATGGCAACAAAACCGGAATTCAAGTATGCCCACATGTTCCAGTTGGGCGAAGATACCACCGAATATTATCTCCTTACAAAGGATTATGTATCGGTAGGCGATTTTGAAGGCAAACCCATACTTAAAGTAGCTCCCGAAGCACTCACACTCCTCTCGCGCACAGCGTTCCGCGATGTTTCGTTCCTCTTGCGTCGCGCACACAACGAGCAGGTGGCGAAAATCCTCTCCGATCCCGAAGCGAGCGAGAATGACAAATATGTTGCACTCACATTCCTGCGTAATGCAGAGGTGGCAGCGAAAGGTAAACTCCCCTTGTGTCAGGATACAGGTACAGCCATCATCCACGGCGAAAAGGGACAGCAGGTGTGGACAGGCTTCTGCGACGAAGAGGCTCTCGCACGCGGTGTCTACGACACATACACCGAGGAGAATCTCCGCTACAGTCAGAATGCACCCCTCAATATGTACGATGAGGTCAACACCAAGTGTAACCTCCCCGCGCAGATTGACATTGAGGCAACAGAGGGTATGAAGTACAAATTCCTTATGGTAACAAAAGGTGGCGGCTCAGCCAACAAGACATATCTCTATCAGGAGACAAAAGCCCTGCTTAACCCCGCAACTCTTATCCCCTTCCTCGTTGAGAAGATGAAGAGTCTCGGTACAGCGGCTTGTCCTCCCTATCACATTGCATTCGTAATCGGCGGTACCTCTGCAGAGAAGAACCTGCTCACAGTTAAATTGGCATCTACTCACTACTACGACAGCCTTCCCACAACAGGTGATGAGACAGGACGTGCGTTCCGCGATGTAGAGCTTGAGAAGCAGTTGCTTGATGAGGCTCATCGCATTGGTCTCGGTGCGCAGTTCGGCGGTAAATACCTTGCACACGACATCCGCGTGGTACGTCTTCCCCGTCACGGCGCAAGCTGCCCCGTAGGTATGGGCGTAAGCTGCTCGGCCGACCGTAACATCAAGGCAAAAATCAACAAGGACGGTATCTGGATTGAGAAACTCGACGACCAGCCTGCAACCCTTATCCCCGAAGAGCTTCGCAATGCAAATGAGGGTGAGGTTGTACGCGTAGACCTCAACCGCCCCATGAGCGAGGTGTGCAAACAGCTCTCTCAGTATCCCGTGGCTACACGTCTCTCGCTCAACGGTACAATCATTGTGGGCCGCGATATTGCGCATGCCAAACTGAAAGAGCGTATCGACCGTGGCGAAGGTCTTCCCGAATATATCAAGAACCACCCCATCTACTATGCAGGCCCTGCAAAGACTCCCGCAGGCATGGCGTGCGGCTCAATGGGCCCCACCACAGCAGGACGTATGGACTCTTACGTGGATCTATTCCAGTCTCACGGCGGCAGCATGATTATGCTTGCTAAGGGTAACCGCAGCCAGCAGGTAACTGATGCTTGTCAGAAACATGGCGGCTTCTACCTTGGCTCAATCGGTGGTCCCGCAGCCATCCTCGCACAGAACAATATCAAGAGCATCGAGTGCGTGGAGTATCCCGAATTGGGTATGGAGGCTATCTGGAAGATTGAAGTAGAGGACTTCCCCGCATTCATCCTCGTGGACGACAAGGGTAACGACTTCTTCAAACAGATAAAACCTACCTGTGCAAAGTGTTAATCCAAAAGGCAATGGCTGTAAAAGGCCATTGCCGTATATTCAATAATAAATAAACGAAAAAACTACTATGGCAAAAGAATTGAAAGGCACAAAGACTGAGGCTAACCTCATGGCTGCATTTGCAGGTGAGAGTCAGGCTCGCAACAAGTACACATACTACGCAAGTAAGGCAAAGAAAGAGGGATACGAGCAGATTGCTGCTCTCTTCCAGGAGACTGCCGACCAGGAGAAAGAACACGCAAAAATGTGGTTCAAACTGCTTCATGACGGCATTGGCGCAACAATGGACAACCTTGTAGATGCTGCCGGCGGCGAGAACTACGAGTGGACTGAGATGTATCCCACAATGGCACGCGAAGCTGAAGAAGAGGGCTTTGAGGATATAGCCCGTCTCTTCTCACTCGTTGCCGATGTTGAGAAGGCTCACGAGGATCGCTACAAGAAACTTCTTGCTAACATTCAGGGTGGTGTAGTGTTCAGCCGCGACAATGAGTGCATTTGGCAGTGCCGTAACTGCGGTCATCTGCACATTGGCAAGGAAGCGCCCGTTGAGTGCCCCGTATGTGCTCATCCCCGCGCTCACTTCCAGATTAAACCTGAGAACTACTAATCCTCAGCTGTTATAAATGATGCAAGGCACCCCGCGGGGTGCCTTGTTTGTTATATGATTTTTGTTGGTGAATTATGGTACAGGATCGTACCCCGAACCGCCCCACGGGTGGCAACGCAGAATGCGCCTGACAGCAAGGTAGAGCCCTTTGAGCGGGCCATGCTTGCGCAGTGCTTCTATGGCGTATTGCGAGCAGGTGGGAGTGAATCGGCAGCTTGGCGGGGTCATGGGGGAGATGCAGCGGCGGTAGAATTTTATAGGGAGGATAAGTGCCTCTGCAATGATGGTTTTTATATTCATTCGGCGCTCTCCTTTTCGGTTATTGCCTTTAGCAGTTTTACCATTTTTGCCTGCAGATGGCCGAAACTGTGGTGCTGTTTGTCGAGGTAAAGTATGGCTATAGCCATGCGTTTGCCCTGCTGTTGCAGTTGCTCGGTGAATGTGTGCTTGTTCAGACGGTAGGCTTCGCGCAGGCGACGCTTCACAAGGTTGCGGTCTGTGGCGTGTTTGAATCGTTTCTTTGATACTGCGATGAGGATTGATGCTGCGGGGGCCTTCTCATCCGCTTCCAATGGGAGGTATACTGCCCGCAATGGATAGGCGGCAACGGATTTTCCGTTGGCATAGAGTGCCTCTATTGTCGCTTTACTGCATAGGCGTTCCTCTTTCTTGAATCTGTTGCTTGCTTCCATGGTACTTGTTGTTCTGTTGGCAGTTTCTTGGTTTTTAAAAAAGAAGCTACCCTATTGTCTGTGTAACAGGGTAGCTCTGTGTTTGTTTTGTTCTTGTATCAGCCCTTCAGTTTTGTGAGGAACTGGTCGAGTGCAGCAGGCATTGAGGTTGCTTCTGCTGTCGGTGCCTCAAGGTCGAGTCGCAACTCTGTGTTGCGTATCGCATCTGCTGTTACTTTTCCGAAGCAGGCGATGTATTTGTCGCCCTGTACAAAGTCGGGTGCATTCTTGTAGAGCGATTCTATTCCGTGAGGGCTGAAGAATATGAACATGTCATATTCGTTGATGTATTCGGCCGCAAGGTCGTTGCTCACTGTGCGGTACATCTCTGCGTGTGAGTGGGCGATGCCGTGCGCTTCGAACATGCTTATGAGCTCTTCGTTCTGTGAGTTTGCTGTGGGTACGAAGTAGCGCTCGTTCTTGTGCTTTACAAAGAGAGGCTCAAGATCCTTGATGTGTCCGTTGCCGAAGAATACTTTTCTCTTGCGGTACTGTACGTATTTCTGTATGTACAGTGAGATTGTCTCGGAAAGACAGAAGTATTTCATGTCGTCGGGGATGGTTACGCGCAAATCCTTACACAAGGTAAAGAAGTAGTCTATCGCGTGACGGGACAGGAATACTATGGCTGTGTGGCCGGGTATTGATACCTTTTGCTGTCTGAATTCTTTTGCAGTGAGACCCTCGACTTTTATGAACGAGTGGAAGTCTATCTGCACCTTATGCTTTTCCGCAATATCGAAGTAGGGTGACTTTTCTGTCGTCGGTTTTGGTTGTGAAACCAGAATCTTACTTACCTTCAATGTCTTAAAAATTTATCGTTATAAATGTATTCAGTTTTTCCGTTGCTTTGAAAATTACAAATATCGGTAAAATTTCAAGCGTGCAAAGGTACAAAATTATATCCAAATATCCCCTGTTCTGTGGGAAAATAATTCTTTTGCATCCTTTAATTAACATTAATAAACATAAAAAGCCTACGACTGCCAGGTATGCAGTGAAGATTCCTTGTCTTATATGTGGAATAACGAGTTGTGCTGCAACCATAGGGAAAAGCAGACATCCTGATACTCTGATTGTAAATAAATATAACTCTTTCCATTCGGTCTCTTGCTTCTTGGAGAAGAGTATGTTGTTTATAGCTGCATATACGGCACGCTTGAACATGAAAAACAGAAAGAATGCGATAAAGTAGAACAGCCACTGTATATGTGTGTGTCCGGTGTTTGTCTCTGCATTGTATTGCGTTCTTGTGAAAGCTGCTACCGAGAGGAAGAGTATTGCCTGCCCGTCAAGTATTATATTGCTGAATCGGTTGATGTGCGTCTGGTTGTTGTAGGGCTTCGAATTTCCTGTGTAGTAGAAGATGTTTTTCAGGCGTTGCAGTATGTTGCTGCCGTTGAGTACCATGATGTATGCTGCTCCGAGGGTGGTCAGCATGAAGAGAGTGGTCAACAGATTGTCGTTGCCTATGAAGTATGGTATTCCGGTTCCGCTCATAGTGCTGCATATTTTCTTACGGATGAATCCCATGCAGGGGTCTCCTCAATGAGGGTGAGCGCCTCTTCGGGGGTGGATGCAACGCTCCATATGCGGCTGTGTATCTCGCCCATGAAGTGCTCTTCGACGGCGTGTTGCAGTTGGTCGATGAGTGAGTTGTAGTATCCGTTGGTGTTGAGGATGATTATCGGATGGGGGTAGAGGCCAAGCTGCTTCCATGTGATTATCTCAAGCAGCTCTTCCATTGTGCCGCACCCGCCGGGGAGGGCAATGGCTGCCTCGGAGAGATCGGCCATCAACTGCTTGCGCTCGTGCATGTTCTCCGTTATGCGCAGTTCGGTAAGTGATTGGTGGTGCCATCCGGCCTCTATCATGAAGCGGGGAATTACTCCTATGGCCTTGCCGCCGGCAGAGAGGGCGCCCTCTTCCACGGCGCACATCAATCCTTGTCGTCCGCCGCCGGTTACAAGGGTTATTCCCTCCTGTGCCATCAACAAGCCCAGCCGGGTGGCTGTCTCCATGTAGAGATTGTCCACCCGGCTGCTTGATGCGCAATATACACAGATTGTCTTTGCTTTTGCCATTGGGCTGTCGCTGCAATCTGTTAGTAACGGTAAATGTCGGACTTGTAGGGGCCCTCGATGTTTACACCTATGTAAGCTGCCTGTTTGGGGGTGAGCTTTGTGAGGTGTACGTTGAGACGCTCCAGGTGAAGGCGTGCAACCTCCTCGTCAAGGTGTTTGGGCAGACAGTATACGCCTACTTCGTAATTCTTTGTGAAGAGCTCTATCTGTGCCAATGTCTGGTTGGTGAATGAGTTGCTCATTACGAATGAGGGGTGTCCTGTGGCGCAACCGAGGTTCACCAGACGACCGTCGGCGAGCAGTATGATGCTGTGGCCGTCGGGGAAGAAGTAGCGGTCGACCTGAGGTTTGATGTTTACGCAACGTATGCCTTCGTATTTCTTGAGGGCATCCACCTGAATCTCGTTGTCGAAGTGTCCGATGTTGCAGACGATTGCCTGGTCGGGCATCTGCTCCATGTGGTCGATGCGTATGATGTCGACGTTGCCGGTGGTGGTTACGAATATGTTTGCAATCTTGCAAGCCTCTTCCATTGTTACAACCTCGAAGCCTTCCATTGCTGCCTGAAGTGCGCAGATGGGATCGATTTCGGTAACAAGTACGCGGGCGCCGTATGAACGCATGCTCTGTGCGCAGCCTTTACCTACATCGCCGTAGCCTGCTACTACAACCACTTTACCCGCAATCATTATGTCTGTTGCGCGTTTGATACCGTCGGCGAGCGACTCGCGGCAGCCGTAAAGGTTGTCGAACTTGCTCTTTGTTACAGAGTCGTTTACGTTGAAGGCGGGGAAGAGAAGCTCCTTGTTCTCCATCATCTGGTAGAGGCGGTGTACGCCTGTGGTTGTCTCCTCGGAAACGCCGCGTATCTCCTTTGCCACTCTGTGCCACATGGTGTTGTCGTGGGCAAGCACTTCGGCGAGCAATTTCTTCAGCTCGACCTCGTCCTCTGCTGCACCCTCGTAGTTGAGAGCGGATGTGTCGCCATTCTCTGCTGCGTAGCCCAGATGTATCATCAGTGTTGCGTCGCCGCCGTCGTCAACAATCATGTTGGGGCCGAGACCGCCCGAGAAGTTCATGGCCTGCAGTGTGCACCACCAGTAGTCGGCGAGTGTCTCACCCTTCCATGCAAATACGGGGATGCCGGCTGCTGCGATGGCTGCTGCCGCATGATCCTGTGTAGAATAGATGTTGCATGATACCCAACGGATTTCTGCACCAAGTTCGGCGAGTGTCTCTATGAGCACTGCTGTCTGTATGGTCATGTGCAGTGAGCCCATGATGCGTGCACCTTTGAGGGGCTTCTCTTTTCCGTATTTTTCGCGGAGTGCCATCAGACCGGGCATTTCGTGCTGTGCCATTTCTATCTCCTTGCGGCCAAAATCGGCAAGGCTGATGTCGGCAATCTTATATTGTTCTGCCGTAAAAAGTTCTTTTGCCATTATTCGTATGTTTTTTTGTTGTTGAATCTCTTTTTTATAATAAGGTGCAAAGGTAGTGCTCTTTTTCGAAATAGACTAATCGATTGCGCTAAAAGTTGTGGCTGATTCCGTTTTTGAGGAAAATAGGTGCTTTTGTGATAAAATTGCAAATTAAAATAAGCTGTGTCAAGAGTTGACACAACGGGGTAGTAGTTTTGCATCATAATCAATAAAACCTCAAAGCTATGAACGGAATTTGTATTGCTATCTGCTATCTTTTGGTTGCTGTTTTTGTAGTTGGAACATCCTATGCCGCGTATATGACATTCAAGGAGGCGTGCAGCGACTGTGGATTGTATATCAAGCGGTTGCTGGTGATGGTAAGGAGAATGAGAATCGCAGCTTCGCCTCTGGTTGTGAAGTGTGCCTTTGTTGCGGCTGCTTTTGCAGGAGTGGTTGCGAAAGTGATAAAATCGCAACTTTGAAACACTCTTTTTTGCCCATATTTGTGTAATCGATAAAAATGTGCAGTTATGTTTGGATTTTTTGGAAGAAAAAGATGCGAAACGGGTACCTCCCTGTCGCTCACTTATTATAATGAAAAGGAGAAGAAGAGTTATGAGGTCTGTTACGAGAGCTGTGACGGCAACGATTATGCCCATGTGAAGATGCTCGACGAATATAGCGACAGGATGAATGTGCGCTTTAAAAGCTGGATTCCCAACACTCGCCTCGATTCGCTTGTGGGGCATGCGCTCAGGCAGGGATTCTTTTCGCTCGAACCTCTATACGAGGGTGATGTGAAGGATGGATATAAATATGTGATAGGCATAAGGGTGGGCGACAAGAGTCATGTGGTCATTGACAGTTTTGGTGCTGCGCCTGAGTGGTTGCGCCGTTTCGAAGTGATGCTTATGGATGAGTGCGTTGAGAAAAACAGTTCTTCCCGTTGTGTGCTTTTATAATTTTTTTGCAAGTTTTTTAATGTTAGTTATTGCTGTGTTTTAATTTATTGGCTAATTTTGTAACGTATTTGCACAATGGCATTCTTTTGGGGTGTCCTTGTGCTTTTTGTAGGGGCGCATTTATGTGGCTCCTCGTTTATGTATTTTGTATTGTTGAACCATATAATAGTGTTGTACGGTGATTGTAACTGGTATTATCTTACTTCTTTCGATTTTCTTCTTTGTTACCGGCAGAGTGCGTTCCGATGTTGTTGCGCTATGTGCACTTGTCGCTTTATTGCTATGTGATATCCTTACTCCGGCTGAAGCTCTGTCGGGATTCTCGAATTCTGTCGTCATAATGATGGTGGGGCTTTTTGTGGTTGGTGGAGCCATTTTCCAGACGGGGCTTGCCAAAATGATAAGTTCAAAAATACTGAAGTTGGCAGGAAAGAGCGAAATGCGTCTCTTTGTGCTTGTGATGCTTGTAACTTCGGCTATCGGTGGCTTTGTGAGCAATACGGGTACGGTGGCTCTGTTGCTGCCCATTGTGGTGAGTGTAGCCATGAGCGCGGATATTCCTCCCGGTCGCTTTCTTATGCCTCTTGCCTTTGCAAGCAGCATGGGCGGTATGATGACACTTATCGGTACCCCTCCCAACTTGATTATACACGACGCTCTTGTTGCCGCCGGTTATGAGGGGTTGTCGTTCTTTTCATTCCTGCCCGTAGGCCTTGTCTGTGTGCTTGTGGGGCTTGTGGTGCTTATCCCGTTGAGCAAGATTTTTCTCTCGAAGTCGCACGATGATGGAGAACAGAACAATAATTCCCGCAAGACTCTCAAAGAACTTGTAAAGGAATATGGCGTTTCGAACAATCTTACCCTTGTGAGGGTTGGCGAGAAGTCGCCTATAATAGGAAAAACCATTGCCGAGCTTGACCTGCGTGGCAGATACGGTCTCAATGTGTTTGAGGTGCGCCGCAGGGAGACCTCTTCGAACCGTTTCCTGAAGACAGTAACCCAGCAGATGACTGCGCCTACCACCAAGATAGAGGCCGGTGATACCATCTATCTTACAGGCGAGAGTGAATATGCACTCAACTTCGCGAGGTTGAACTCTTTGGAGGTCCTCAGTAAAAAGAGCAATGGGAAAGGTGGCACCAATGTGCTTGATTTCTACAATATAGGCATTGCCGAGGTTGTGGTCATGCAGTCGTCGAACCTTATAAACAGCACTATACGCAATTCCGATTTCCGTGCAAAGTTCAACCTTAATGTCCTCGGCATACGCCGCAGAAGCGAATATATGCTCAAGGATTTTGCCGATGAGCATATACACACAGGTGATGTGCTTCTTGTGCAGGGCTCATGGGAAAATATAGCCCGTCTCGGCAGTGAGGATAGCGAGTGGGTGGTAATAGGCCGTCCTCTGGATGAGGCTGCCAAGGTTACTCTCGACTATAAGGCTCCGGTGGCTGCCTTCATCATGGCGCTGATGATTGCCATGATGGTGTTTGACTTTATCCCCGTAGCCCCTGTTACGGCTGTGATGATTGCCGGCATCCTTATGGTTCTCACTGGTTGCTTCCGCAATGTTGAGGCGGCATACAAGACCATAAATTGGGAGTCGATTGTGCTTATCGCGGCAATGATGCCAATGTCTCTCGCTCTTGAAAAGACAGGTGCATCCGAATTTATTTCTAACACTCTTGTCAGTGGATTGGGCGATTACGGGCCGCATATCCTGTTGGCGGGAATATACTTCACAACCTCGTTGATGACTATGTTCATAAGCAATACGGCTACGGCTGTGCTTTTCGCTCCCATTGCTCTGCACAGTGCAATACAGGTGGGGGTAGACCCGACACCTTTCCTCTTTGCGGTAACCGTCGGTGCAAGCATGTGTTTCGCTTCGCCCTTCTCCACACCGCCCAATGCCCTTGTGATGCCTGCCGGACAGTATACCTTTATGGATTATGTAAAGGTCGGTCTGCCATTGCAGATAATAATGGGTATTGTGATGGTGCTTATACTGCCGTTGCTCTTCCCTTTCTGATATAAGAAGCAGTTTGAATTTTATTAGAAAATAATTCTATATTTGCGCTGTTCATTTCGGCTTATTTAACGGAGTTTATCTCCTTCGCACCTCGGCTATTTTCAAGCGAGCTTGAATAGCGCTCGGTTTGTCGTCGATTGAGTCTATTTTGGCATCTTTTCTTTCTTATTTTTTGGAAATAGCCCGCTATTCCCTGCAAAATGCGAAAGAAAATCTACTCCAAAAGTTGCGGTTAAACGAGCGCAATGTGAACTTGTTCACAAATTGCACAG
>JAFYLO010000025.1 GCA_017557045.1 Bacteroidaceae bacterium
CACCTGTTATCTTCAGACGCACGATTGGAGTGCGTTGCATCTCTCGTTGCCCACAGCCGTCGCCACCGGACTGATTGCGGCAAATGTGCTTATCGTGAACAACTACAGGGATGCCGAGGATGATGCCTCCGTAGGCAAACGCACCACTGTTGTTATTTTCGGCCGCAGGGTGATGGGTACGTTCTATCTGCTTTCAGGTTTGCTTGCCATGCTCTTGATGATGCCCGTGTGGGTGAAACTGGGACTCTATTCACTCGCTGTCCCTGCTGTGTATATTGCGCTGCACGTTGCTACATGGCGCAAGGTTGTTGCGAGCCGCGGAGCGGCGCTCAACCCTCTGCTCGGCCGTAGCGCGGTCAATCTGCTGGTCTTTGCATTGCTGTTGCTTGTGGCAGCGGCTTTGGGGTGAAATGAGGGGGTAATTGTTGGCTTCAAATACTTGTATAGTCATTGGTATATCTGATAATCAGTGATACAAAACAACGGGAACTTTATGAATTACTACCATAAAGTTCCCGTATTTTGTAATTACAATGCTATGCTTGACTGAGCAACTTTTATAGCTTCTGACTTTAATTCTTCTTCACCTTTAACTGCATCAGTCCACTTTGCAGTCTACTTTCGAGTCCACTTTGCAGTCCGGTTTTGAGTACACCCCGTTTTGAAGCTTTTAATGAACCATCTTTATGTGCTATGTCTGCGATAATATTACCTGCGGCTTCATGGCAAGGAATAGTTATTCTAAAGAAGGTACGGTCTTCATCAGTAACTTCATCCAAGTGTAAAACATACGACACCGGATTTTCTATGCTGAATATATTCTTGAGATAATGTATATTGGCCTTAATCCATTGATAAAGTTTACCTTCACACTAAAGTTTTATTTGTGCAAATGCGTCCCGGTCAAAATGATGTATATAGTATTGGTGTAGGTGTACGTTGTTTAGAGTTCTTAGTACCCCAAAAATCAACCTATTTCCCGGAAAATACCCCTCCTCTTAGTACATCTCAATATACTCATAACTATTCCCGACCTCCTGCAGGTAGCGTGCAAACTCCTCTTTCGAAATAACCACTGTCGCATGGTTGTCGTTGGGGTGGAAACTGAGCGAATCGTACTTCGTCAGGTTGCTGTCGAGGAAGAGATGCACGTGGTTCTCCGCGTCGTTTATAAGTCCGAAGGGTGATACCGAGCCGGGAGTTATTCCTAAATATTTCTCCATGCGTGCTGGCGATGCGAATGTCAGTTTGCCTTGATGCAGACGCTGTTCAAGGTCGTGTATGTCAAGGTCCTGCTCGCAGTCGAGAACTACAAGATAGTGGCGGTTGCCTTTGTGGTTTCTGAAAAACAGATTCTTGCAGTGCTTCGAACCGTCGTCGCGCCAATGCTGTTTGGCTATTGCTATTGTGGGGGCTTCGGGATGCTCGTAATAATCATATTTGTATCCCTTGCCATTGAGGTAGTCGAGTACCTTGTCTATGCGTTCTTTGTTCATGGCTATAATTCTCTAATGTCGTTGCATAGTTGCTCTACCGCTTCGCTGCGTGTCGCCCAGCTTGTGCAGAAGCGCACAATGTCGCGTGTGTCGTCGTATCTTCCCCATACTTCGAAAATGTACTTTTCGGCAAGTCTGCTCTGTTGTTCTTTGGTGAGTGCGGGGAACTGCATGTTTGTGAGCGAGCCGTTCCACATGGGAATGCCCTTCTGTTCGAAGGCGCGGCGTATGCGCATCGCTTCGCGGTTGGCATGGCGTGCAAGCTCGAAGTAGAGACAGTCGTTGCCGCCACGGAGCAGTTCGGCGAACTGTATTCCGAGCAGTCTGCCTTTTGCCAACATTCCTCCATGCTGTTTTATTGCATATCTGAAACTGCGTTTCAATTCCTTGTCCGAAAAGACAACTGCTTCGCCGAAGAGTGCACCTACTTTGGTGCCGCCTATGTAAAATACATCGCACAAGCGTGCAAGGTCGGCGAGTGTGAGGTCGCATCCCTCCGATTGCAGACCGTATCCCAGTCGGGCGCCATCGACAAACAGGTAGAGCGAGTTTGCGCGGCAATATTCCGATATTTCAGTCAGTTCGGCAAGGGTGTATGTGAGTCCGTTCTCTGCGGGGCAGGAGAGATAGACCATGCCCGGCTGTATGGTGTGTTCGTGCACAGGGTCGTTCCAATGGCTCTCGTTGCACTCCTTTATCTGCTCAAGTGTCAGACGGCCGTCGGGTGATGGCAGTGCTATTATCTTGTGTCCTGTGGCTTCGGGGGCTCCTGTCTCGTGTACGTTTATGTGTCCGCTGTCTGCCGAGATTACTCCCTGATAGCTGCGCAGCAGGGCATCGATAACCGTTACATTGGTCTGTGTCCCGCCTACGAGAAATTCCACTCCGAGGGTGTCGTCGTTGCACTGTTGGCGTATGATGTTGCGTGCCTCCTCGCAGTATTTGTCCTCGCCGTATCCGGGTGTCTGGTCGTAGTTGGTGCGGGTGAGGGCTTCGAGTATCGAGGGGTGTGCGCCTTCGATGTAATCGCTGTTGAATAGTATCATCTTTTTCGGTTTAATTTCCAAATAATGTTTATTACCAGCACAACCAATGCTATCACCAACAATTCGGTGAAGCTGATGGGCAGTGGGATTATGATGAATGCTGTCATTGTGTGTTCCAGATTTCCCACGATGCGAGTGCCTGCAAGTACCACATTTCGTATCCGCTCTTTGTGCGTGCACCTCTTTGGCGTCCCTTTTGCAGGAAGAGGGTGTTTTCGGGGTTGTAGACAATGTCGTAGAGTATGTGCCTATCGGTGAGTGCGCTGTATGGGATGTCGGGGCATTGGTCTACTCCGTGTCCTACCATTCCCAGCGGGGTGCAGTTTACAATCACTGTGTGGGCGGAGACTGTTTCGGGTGTAAGGTCGCTGTATGCTATGGCTGTTTCGCCTGCATTGCGCGATACGGATTGTACTTCCAGCCCTAACTGCCTGAGTGCGTATATGATGGCTTTTGATGCTCCGCCGGTGCCGAGCACAAGTGCCTTCTTGTCGTCGGCGGTGAGCATGGGGGCAATAGAGCGCGAGAATCCTATCACATCGCTGTTGTATCCGTACAGACGGGGTGTGCCGTCGTCATCGTGCTTCACCTTGACTACGTTGACGGCATCAATCTCCTTTGCTTCGTCGCTGATTCCTGCAAGGAACTGCTTTATCTGCAATTTATAAGGGATTGTTACGTTGAAGCCCGATAGGGTGGGGTGCTTCTCCAATATTTGGGGAAGCTCCTCGATGCTTTGCAGTTCGAACGGCAGATATTCGGCATCTATTCCTTCGTCGGTGAACTTTTTGTTGAAGAATGCCGGTGATGCCGATTGGCCGAGAGGATTGCCTATTATTCCGTATATCTTTTTCATTTATGAGAATTTACAGAAGAGGGGAGCGGGGCGTATGCCTGCTCCCCATCTTGGTGTATGGTCGGTTATGGTTTAGTTTCTTATTAGCAACCGAGGTAATCCTTGATGTTGGCTTTGATGCGCTCGTCGATGTGCTCTGTGTCGCTCTTTACGAAGGGCTTGCCTACGATATGCTCATAGAGCTCGATGTAACGCTCCGATACGCTGTTTACATATTCGTCGCTCATTTCGGGTACCTGCTGTCCCTCCTGTCCCATAAAGCCGTTCTCTATGAGCCACTGGCGTACAAACTCCTTTGAGAGCTGTTTCTGAGGCTCGCCTTTCTCGAATTTCTCCTGATAGCCATCGGCGTAGAAGTAACGTGATGAGTCGGGAGTGTGTATCTCGTCGATGAGGTATATCTTGCCGTCGCGTTTACCGAACTCATATTTTGTGTCTACGAGGATAAGGCCCTTCTCTGCTGCCATCTGGCTGCCGCGTTCGAAGAGGGCGTAGGTGTATTTCTCCAACTGCTCATAATCCTCGGCGCTTACGATACCCTGTGCAATGATCTCCTCTTTAGAGATATTCTCGTCGTGTCCTTCATCGGCCTTTGTGGTGGGAGTGATGATGGGGGTGGGGAACTTCTCGTTCTCGCGCATACCTTCGGGGAGGGTTACGCCGCAGATTGAACGGCAACCGTTCTTATACTCGCGCCATGCACTGCCGGTGAGGTAGCCGCGGATAATCATCTCCACGCGGAAACCTTCGCACTTGAGTCCCACTGTTACCATAGGGTCGGGAGTAGCGAGCTTCCAGTTGGGGACAATGTCGGCAGTGGCATCGAGGAATGTAGATGCTATCTGGTTGAGCACCTGTCCTTTGAAGGGGATGCCTTTGGGCAATATAACATCGAATGCCGAAATTCTGTCGGTTGCTACCATTACCAAAAGGTCGTCGCCGATGTTGTATACATCGCGTACTTTGCCGTGGTAGAGACTCTTCTGTTTCTTGAAGTGGAAATCTGTGGTTGTTAATGCTTTTGCCATGATATTTATTCTTTAATGTTATCTTCTTTTTCTTTCTCTTTTCTCTTCTTTTCCTCTTGCTCGTAGCTTTCGTATGCTTCTACTATGCGTGTTACAAGTTTGTGGCGCACAATGTCCTTTTTGCCGAGCGTGACGAAACCTATTCCCTTTACGCCTTTGAGTATGTTGAGCGCCTGTGTCAGTCCCGACCCTTTCTTGTCGGGGAGGTCAATCTGTGTGAGGTCGCCTGTAATCACCATCTTTGTGTTGTTGCCCATGCGTGTGAGGAACATCTTTATCTGCTGCGGAGTGGTGTTCTGTGCCTCGTCGAGTATGACTATGGCGTCGTTCAGCGTGCGTCCGCGCATGAATGCCAACGGGGCTATCTGTATGATGTTCATGTCCATGAACTCTTTCAGCTTGGCGTTGGGTATCATGTCCTCAAGGGCATCGTATAGGGGTTGCAGATAGGGGTCTATCTTGTCGCGCATGTCTCCGGGGAGGAATCCTAACTTTTCACCGGCCTCCACTGCGGGACGGCTCAGGATTATCTTGCGCACCTCTTTATTCTTCAGCGCCTTCACAGCGAGGGCGATGGCAGTGTAGGTCTTTCCGGTTCCGGCAGGGCCTACGGCGAATATCATATCGTTTTTGCCGAACTCCTCCACTATCTTGCACTGGTTCTCGCTGCGCGGGTATATCGGCTTGCCGTTTACGTTGTAGACAATGACATTGCTGTCGTTGCCCTTGTCGCTCTTCTTGCCGTTGACGGCATCTATTATGGCCTCTTCGTCTATGCTGTTGTATCGTGTGCAGTGTGCGATGAGCCTGTCTATTACCTGACGGAAGCGTTCAAGTTCCTCTTCGTCACCAATGACCTTTATTACATTGTCGCGTGCAACAATGCGCAGTTTGGGGTACAGCTTCTTGAGCATCGTCAGGTGCACATTGTTCGCGCCGTAGAAGCTCACCGGGTCTATACCTTCGAGTATTATATGCTGTTCTATCATTCTATCCTTTTGCGGGTATTCTTTGTTTACACTGCGAAGATACGCATTTTATAATAATCTTTAGAGTAAATCACTAAGATATTCTTTCTTTATTGTGAAAATATTGAAGCAAGCTTCATATTTTTCTCTCGCTTAATCGCAACTATTAGGCATCTTTTCTTTCTTGTCTTTTGGAAATAGCCCGCTATTCCCTGCAAGGCAATAAAGAAAAGCTACTCTAAAATACCTCTCAAATAATCCCGAAGATAGTGCAAGCCGAGAGAAGAATATAAAGTTACTTGAATATTGTTCCGATGCGCCGCCTATCTTATTACCCCCCCCTCTAAGGATAGTTATCGTATGGTATTTATGGAAATGAAAAGCGTTGGATTTGTTTGTTTATGGAAGTAGAATTTTGAAAACTTGCTTGTTTATGGAAATAAGATTATCTTTGCATACAAAATATAATGAATTATGAATACACAGACATTACTATCAATAGTGGCAGACCAGCGTGAGGAGTTGTTAGCTAATGATTACTCGGAGTTATGCTCCCGTCCTGAAGAATCACAACTTGATTTGAAGAGCAATAGAGCTCAGGTAGTAATAGGTGTCAGGCGATGCGGCAAATCAACTTTATGTGAAATGTTTCTTAGGCAAAGAGGAATTGAATTTGCCTATGTGAACTTTGACGATGACCGAATGGAAGATATGAAGGCAATCGATTTAGACCGTTTGCTTGAAGCATTATATATGACATATGGTGAATTCAAATATCTGTTCCTTGATGAAATACAGAATGTAGACGGTTGGCCATTATTTGTCAATAGATTGCTTCGCCAGAAAATTCATTTGTTTATTACGGGCTCAAACTCTAAATTGCTCAGTAATGAGTTGAGTACACACCTGACAGGAAGAAACAACAAAGTAGAACTCTATCCTTTCTCATTCTCGGAGTATTGTGCGATGAAGAAGATTGATACAACTTCGCTATCAACGAAAGCTAAGGGACTTCGTAAAAGTACTCTCCACGAATATCTTCAACAAGGCGGATTCCCGGAATTGTTCAATGAAAGTAATCGTAGAGGCTACGTTAACGGATTGTTGGATGCAATCATTAAGATAGATATCGCAAAACGTTTCAAGGTTCGCAATGTGGAAGCATTACGAAGAATAGCAGCTTATCTGGCCGATAATTATTGTCAGGAGTTTGTAGCCAAAACGGTAGGCGAATTGTTTGGGGTTTCAAATCATACGGCAGAAAACTATTATTCCTACCTTAAAGAGGCTTTTCTGTTGGTAGGAGTAAATCGTTTCTCATACAAAAGTAAAGAACGTGTAAGGAACGAAAAGGTTTATGTAGTGGATGCTGCATTTGTCACTGAGCGTGAGGATAATTTCTCATTGGAAAATCTCGGTTGGAAGCTGGAGAATATTGTATGCATAGAACTTATGAGACGCTACAAACCACTATTCTGTGATGTTTTCTACTACAAAGAGACATCATCTCAAGTTGATTTTGTTATTGCTAAGGATGGCAACGTACAAGAGTTAATTCAGGTATCCTACGGCATTTCCACCGAAAAGACACGCAATAGAGAGATAAGGGGACTGAAGAATGCTGCCAAGAAACTCAAGTGCAACAAACTTACGCTTATAACCTTCGAAGAGCATGAGACAATTGAAGAGGACGGCTACGCTATAAATGTTATTCCTGCTACAGAGTGGTTGCTTAACAAATAAACTTGGTTATCGGTGAATTGGACAACTTGAAGCCTGTTGTCATATTGGAGATTGGTGCTCGCTCTCTATTCTGGCCGTACACAATGAATAAGGTCAAGAGTACAGTGGAGGAGAACTTTCCTACAATTCAAACATTGCATTCGTTGAGAATAAAAGCTTTTATTCACTCGTTTATATGAACTTTCGCTTATTTGTTCGTATCTTTGCGGTTATAACCGCGAAGATATACTGCACTCGCTGCAAAAGACATTAAAGTAAACTTTATGTTTATTGTTCGTTTGTGTGTATCTTGGCTTTTTCGGAAGTGATTAAAATTTATTTATATATGAGCATTATAGTATCGCCGTCGTTGTTGTCGGCAAATTTTGCGAATCTGCAATCGGATCTTGATATGATTAACCGCAGCGAGGCCGAGTGGTTGCATATTGATATTATGGATGGTGTGTTTGTACCCAACATCTCTTTCGGCCCTCCTGTGTTGCAGTATGTGGCCGAGGGTTGCACAAAGGCACTCGATGTCCATCTGATGGTAGTCAACCCCATGAACTATCTTGATGCAGTAAAAGCTCTCGGTGCAAAGGTTATGAACATCCATTATGAGGCATGCACACACCTTCACAGAGCTATTACGCAGATAAAGGAGGCAGGAATGATGGCAGGTGTTACACTCAATCCCTCAACCCCGGTGATGATGCTTAAGGATATTATAGCCGACCTCGACCTTGTGCTTTTGATGAGTGTCAATCCCGGCTTCGGTGGACAGAAGTTCATTCCTCATACAGTGGAAAAGGTCAAGGAACTGCGCGAACTTATTGCGGCGACCGGTTCAAAGGCGCTCATTGAGGTTGACGGCGGTGTTAACGAACAGACGGGCCGAGTGCTTGCCGAAGCAGGAGCCGATGTGCTTGTTGCCGGAAACGCGGTCTTCAAGGCCGAGAATCCCGAGGCGGTAATCACAGCTTTGCGTTCATTGTAGCAGACTGTGAGGGGCGCAGACTTTTTGGGAAACAATCCTTTACTGAGGCTTGCAATACCTATGATGGCCGGTATTGCAGTGGCTCATACGTGCGATGCAGAGCTCTCCTTGTGGGCTCTGCTTCTTCTTTTTTCGCTTCTTGTCTGCGTGGCGGCTCTCTTTTTCGAGCGTATGGCCCTGCTCTTCGGCGGGGCTGCGATGGTGGCAATGTTTGCAATTGGTGCAGTAGTGCAGCGTGTCGATGACAAGACAATGGTGCCGCAGTGGGAGGAGACTAATGGTGAATACTCTGCTGTTTTTCTCGAAACTCCGCACATGGGCGACCGGACTACAAAGGCGCTTGTGCATCTGCAGCGCGAGGATTGCGATTCCCTGAAGGGACGGCGCGAGGGCGCAGCGTATATCTATTTTGCCAATTGTGTGGATGCCGAAAACCTGAGCATCGGTCAGCGGGTGCGTTTCGCGGCTAAGGTACACAACCCTAAGAATGCGGGCAATCCTGCCGAATTTGATTATAAGCATTTCCTTTATGTCAAGGGTGTTACGGCTACACTCTATCTGCCTGTAGGTGCTTGGGAAATGGACGGCGCTGAGGAACTTACCCTGCGTATGCGTGCGCTTGCTCTCAGAGAACGGATTTTGAAACTTTACGGCCGTACGGGCTTCGACAGTGATGCAAAGGCAGTGCTGTCGGCATTGACAGTGGGAGACAAGAGCGAACTTACAGGCGAAATTAAAGATACTTTCTCCTCTGTGGGCGCGAGCCACATTCTGGCATTGTCGGGATTGCATCTTGGCATTTTCTATCTGATATTCTCTTTCCTGTTACCTGCGTGGCGCACCCACAGAGGCTACACACTTCTGCGCGAAGCTGTCATTGTGGGTGCATTGTGGCTGTTTGCCTTTGTTGCAGGCCTTTCCCCTTCGATTGTGAGGGCGGCAATACTTTTTACGCTCTTCTCAGTGGCACGATGCGCAAGGCGCGACAACTCTTCGGTCAATGCCCTTGCTTTTGCTGCGATAGCGATGTTGCTTTTTTCGCCCTGCTCGCTTTTCGATGTAAGTTTCCAATTGTCCTTCTCGGCGGTGTTTGCCATACTGATGTTTTTCCCATATGTCCGTAGGATGCTTGCTGCCGATTCCTTTGGCAAGTGCTACCGCTATATTGCCGACACGGTTTCTCTCTCCGTTGCGGCTCAGATAGGCACACTGCCTGTAATATGGTACAGTTTCGGCAGTTTTCCTACCTATTTTATCCTTACCAATTTGGTGGTTGTCCCGCTTGCCTTTGTGATAATGTCGCTGTCTGTGGCGTTGTGGCTCTCCTCACCTGTCTCTGCTCTATGCGCTGCTGTAGCGTGGATGCTCGGCAAGGCAGTGGATATGCTCAACGGGTGGGTCGGTCTTGTAGAATCATTGCCTGCGGCATCAGTCGAACTGCCTTATATTGATGCCTGTTCGGCGTGGGCGCTTGCGGTTTTGATTGTGTTTATCGCCATTTACGCAGCGCGCAGGAGGGTAGTGTTCCTTCTCGCCGCACTGATGTTGGCTGTTGCCGTTGTTGCATGGGGATGGTATCTACGTAGCGATGAGCCCGGTGGCTCGATTATGTTTTTCAACAGCAGTAAATTCCCTGCTCTTCTGATGACAGCTTCGCGCGACAACTCATATATGCTCTCAACCGAGAATGAAAGTGAGGTTGAAAAGGAGTATATCGTAGACCCTTATCTGCGCCGCGAGTCGATGAAGACACCACTGTGGGTGAACAGCGATTATTCCGATGCCAACATCAGTTATGTCGAGGGCATGGCCGAATTTTGCGGCCGACGCATAATGCTTCTTTCCGGCAAAGATTGGATGGAAAGCAAACAAGCTTGTCCGGTGGATATTCTCTTTCTCTGCAAAGGCTTCAAGGGCAGTATGGATAGTCTGCTTGCCATGCATCCTGCAAAATATGTCATTATGGATGCCGGTCTTCATTTTATGACGCGCCGCAGAGTGGAAAGGGAGTGTGCAGCACTCGGCATTGTGTGCATTGATGTTTCTGATACGGGTGCGGTGGCATTCGATTGCAGGGCCGACTCTTTCTCTCCTATGTTTATGTCGGGTAAATGATTACTCCACAATGCTGTAAAGTACCCCTGTGAAAAGTCCGCTTATTACCAGAATAAGTATAGGACTTACCTTGCGCCTTACAGCCACGAATGCAGCAATGGTTATAAGTACGCTCATCCAGAATCGCAGAGGAGTGCCGCCGGGTGTACCATAGTTCTCGCTTGTCATCAACAGCAATGCAGCAGATGCGATGAGTCCCACCACCGTCGGGCGCAACACACTGAAAATGGCATTGACCATGGCTCCTTTGCTGTATTTCAGCAGGTAGCGGCTGATGATGGTCATCAGTATCAGTGAGGGAAGCATCAGTGCCAGCGATGTTATAAGCGAGCCTATAATGGCAATCAGTTGCGAGCCTGTGGTGTGATTCATTATCGAGTATCCGACGTATGTAGCCATGTTGATGCTTATGGGGCCGGGAGTCATCTGGCTGATGGCAACAATATCCGTAAATTCGGCCATAGAAAGCCATGCGTTGCTTGTAACAATTTCGCCCTGCATCACAGAGAGTATGCCGTATCCGCCGCCGAAACTGAACATTCCTATCTTGAAGAATGTGAGGAATAGTTTAAGTAGTAGAATCATCATTTTGCCGTAAATTTACCGTACAGGAATCCTGCAATGAGTGCTGCAGGGATAATATAAATAGGTGATACTCCGAGTGCCACAATAAGCAGTGCCGCCACAATGGGAATCCACACGGTGGTGTATGTTATCTTTGCGGTCTTTGCAACAGAGAATACCGGTGCCGCCACAAGTGCAACCACTGCCGGTCGTATGCCGCGGAATACATATTCGACTATCTGATTTTCGCGGAACGTGCGGAAGAATATTGCGATGAGCAATATGCACACAACCGATGGCAGTGCGCTGCCCAGCGATGCGAAGATAGCTCCTTTAAGTCCTCTCAGTTTGTAGCCAATGAATATAGCAATGTTTACGGCGAATACTCCGGGAGCCGATTGTGCAAGTGCCAAGAGGTCGAGAAATTCCTCTTTCTCGACCCATTTGTTGCGTTCCACCACGTAATGCTCTATCAAGGGAATCATTGCGTATCCCCCTCCGATGGTGAATAGTCCTATCTTTGAAAATGTTGCCGTCAGTTCAGGCAATGATGCGTTCATAGTGTAGTTTTGTGCGGTTGTGTTTCTTGTGCAGGGTGGTTACTCCATGCAATTATTTCAGCTCAAAGCGGGCATTTACTGTTACAGTGTATTCCGTCTCGGCAATGGAGAGACGCGGTGCTTCGTAGCTGCCTGCCACAGCGTCAGCCTCCTCGGCAATCATAGCCTTGTTCATTCTGAGGTTGCGTGCAGGTGAGGTTGAATTCATGCCCCATGTATTTATGTAGATTGCCTTTCCTGCCTCCTGACCTATTGCTGTTGCAAGCATAATGGCTTTCTGCTTGGCATTCTTTACTGCTTCTACTCCAAGTTCAGCCTCAAGCTCCTTTGTCTTAGAGTATTTTGTTTCGCTCAGTACGATGTTCGAAATCTCTTTCTCCTCAAGACCGGAGATAATATTCTGCATTGTCTCTACATTATCCAGTTTCAGCAGATACTGTGCTGTGGTAAGTGTTTTTATCTTCGACGAAAAATTTTTCAGTTTGACACCGCTGCCCATCGAAAGTACAGTGAGTTGTTCGTCAATGTTCACTTTATTCTTTTTCAGAATGTCGACCATTGTCTGCTGCATCTGCTGAAGAGTTTTCTTGCCTTTGTAGTCGCTCTCTTTTATGGTTATCGTCAAATAAATCTCATCGGGCGTTACTTTGCGCTGTGCCGATGCATTTATTTCTATATAAGGTACTTGTGGCAGATTGTTCTGCGCCGCGGCAGACATCGTTGCGGTTAAAAGCAGCATGACGGCTGCGCATTTTAAAATAAATCCTTTCATGGTTATCGTTTTTTTGCAGCTGTGCTCATCAGCACAGCAGTTTCTTAAGAATAAGTTTGTCTGTTTCTACAACATCGCTTATTTCAATATGTTCAAATGCCTCATCGCTCAGCAGACGAGATGTTGAATTCTGCTGTGTGAGATTCCATGTGAGCAGTATTGGTTTGGTCTTTATGGCTTTCAGCTTACGTATGAGCATTTCGTGGTCGGCATCACCTGTAATAAGCACCACATAATCAAATTCGCGGTAAAGCGCAATCTCGTATGCTTCGAGGGCGAACCACACATCGACTCCCTTTTCTATCACGGTTGTTTTTCCATCCTTCTCTATTTCGCGCAGATGTTTGTAGTGGAATACCACATCGTTCTCTATAAGGCTGTCCTCGAATCTTCTTTCGCTGTAGAGAAGATTCTTCTTCTGTGCATCGTAAGCCTTGTAGCGTCCGCGATAGAAGTGGCTTTCGGTTATCAGACAATTCTTTTCCTTGTCTTGTTCAAGTTGTGCCACTTTCTCCTTTATGAATGAGAATAGTGCCGCTACGTTGATTCTGCTTTGCAGTGTCTCTTCGAGGGCTTGGTTGACCTTGGCATAATAGCCACCATCGATAAACAGGCCGATAGAGATTATGTCGTTATTCATGATAGGACATTGTTATGTATAAGTTACTTGAAATATTGTTTTTTATTTCCGCCTTACCGGGAATTCTGTTATTCTCAGCGTTGTGCAACCGTAGGGTATCAATGTTATTTCTTCCTCTTCGCCCAATTCCCCTCCTGTTACCATTTGGGTGTTGTAGTTAATCTCTCCGGCGGAATTGCGCGACATCTTCCAATCATCAAGTTTTATACCCTTGCATTTTATAAGAATCGGTGCATTGTCGAGTGACCATGGAGAGTCGCTTATCTCTTTTTTCTCCACAATGAATGCATCCTTGATGTTCTCTTTTCTTATATCGTTGCTCTTCAGGGCATAATTCCATGCATCGGGAGATGTAACTTCGTAGTAATACTCTCCCCACTTCTTTTTCTCTTCGCCTTCGCAACGATGCTTGCTCCAGTTCTCTTCCATGCGTAGTGCATATACCAACGGACCGCGTTCAACCACCGCTGCATTGTCGTACCATCGTGTTACGTTTACTTCGGCATTCATTTCCAATGTAATTTTGTCGCCGTTTTTCCATTCGCGCTCTATACATATTGTGCCTTTGCGCTTTTCTGTGGCTTCGCACTTTACGCCGTTGATAGTCAGACTATATCCTTTGCTCCATTCGGGTATGCGCAGCTCAAGCGGGAAGGTGGCTGTGCGATGTTTGCGTTTGGGGAGGGATATGTCGAAGCGTATATTCTCTTCGAATGGGTAGCCGGTACTCTCTTCTATTATAATCTCTGCTCCGGAGTCGAGTGTGGTCTTCACCTTCGACGGTGCATAAATCATTGCAGCCAATCCTCCTTCGGGGCTTTTATACCATAGATTTTGGGTGAATTTTGGCCATGCCTGATGCAGGTTGCAGGTGCAGCATGGATACCCCGTAAGAATGCCGAAGAGTATGTCGGTATCTTCGTGAGGAGTAGAAAAACTGCGTCTCTTGCGTGTTACTTCTACCTGATTTATTTGCTGGTAGTATTGCCTTGCATCACCCGAATCTGTTATCTGAGTAGGCAGGGCATTGTATGTTATGCGCTCCAGAAGGTCGGCAAATCTGTTGTCGCCTGTTATACGGTACATCTCTTCCAGAGAGTACATCATTTCGGTCGCAGTGCACAATTCCGAACCTCGTGTGGGGTCGCCGAAATGCAACAGTTCGTCGCCCGCCCACAGTCCGGTAGGGTAGCCGATGGTGTGGCGCATGCGTCGAAGTGCTTCAATCGGTGCTTCGAGGTGCCTTTTGTCCTTTGATTGCTGGTAATATACTACAGGTTCTTTGAAACCTTGTCCCAAATTTACGCAATGCAGACTGTTCTGGCGGTATAGGTGGTTGTCGGTGGTGAAACGGGCTGTCCAGTCGGCTGACTGCTTGTGTATAAGTTCGCCAAGTTTTAGAAGTTCCTTGTTGCCAGTGATGTTGTATAACCAGTGTACTATTAGCAAGTTGTCGCCTCCGCGCTCTGTAGCCCAAAAGGTCCAGTGCCCCAATGGGGTCTTTTCGAGTTGCTTGCTCTGGTATTCGAAATAGCGCTCCATGAATTTTATGACTCGCTTGTCGCTTGTTGCCATATAGTGTTGTTGCAATATTTTCAGTGCAACCATTCTGGGCCACCAGTCGGCTGAATTGTTACGTTGCATCCCGTCGAGGTAAGGGCGGTCGGTGTCGGGACCGAAATAACCGTTCTCCTTCTGACTTGCAAGTATGGATTCTACCCATTTGTTGCATTTCGCTTTCAGTGGCTTGTCATTCATTATGTAGGCCATGGGCAGCGCGCCGTCTATCCAATATGGGCCTCTTTCCCACGCATCCCCTTCGCCACCGAGCCATGCGTTGTTGTCGCCGACAACCATTTCGTATGTCTTGTCAAGGTTGCCTGTCATGCCGTCAAGCATTGTCTGCATCTGTGTTTTCAACCATCCGCATGGTTCTATTGCGCCAAGGGGCAGTTGGGCATATGGTGCTTCTGTCAATGGCGCCCGATTGAATATGGGTTTTACCTCTTCATTCTCTCTTGCAAACGATGCAGTAAGCAGGCAGGTGAATGCCAAAATAGAAATGTATATGCGCATTCTCATTATAGTCAATGTGTTATTCGGCCTGAGCAGCAGCCTCCTTAGCTAATTTATGGAATCCCCCTTGAATGTTTCTACAATTCTTCTGCATCCCTGTCCATCGCCATAGGGATTGACTGCTTTGCTCATTGTGTCGTAGTAGTTGCTGTCATCGAGCAGGCGCGATACCTCTTCCATAATCTTGTTGTAATTTGTGCCGACGAGTTTTACTGTACCTGCTTCGAGGGCTTCGGGGCGCTCTGTGGTGTCGCGCATCACAAGTACGGGCTTGCCGAGTCCGGGTGCCTCTTCCTGTATGCCGCCGCTGTCGGTGAGTACGATGGTCGATTTTTCCATCAGGTAGACAAAAGACAGATATTCAAGCGGTTCAATGAAGAACATATTGCCCAAGTTGCTTAAATCCTCGCCGAACACCTGGTGTATGGGCTTGCG